>SZXZ01000088.1 GCA_005843835.1 Chlorobium sp. | reverse complement strand
CCTCAACAACTCCAATTGCAGCATGGATAGGAAGCATAAAAATCAAAAAAGTACCAAACGGCAGTTCAGTTATACCGGAAAGCACAGTCTGTATAATCACTGACAACGATCCCATCAAAAGCCCTGCAACAGCGGCTATTATTGAACCCGTTGCAATGCGGCCAGGAGAGACTGTATTGCCCGAAATAATTCGATAGATAAACGGATATGCTATAAAAGCCGGAAAAAATGCAAGGTTAAACATGTTACACCCAAGAGCAAGCAAACCGCCATCAGCAAAAAAAAGGCATTGGATAATAAGGACCGAAGCAAGTGCAATAAATGCCCGATAAGGGCCAAGCAGTATGCTCAGCAAAAGTCCCCCACCGATATGTCCGCTTGAACCGGTACCGGGGATGCTGAAATTGACCATGTGAGCAGCAAAAACAAAAGCACCAAGCACACCCATTAACGGTGTTTTTACCGGGTCGTTTTCTTCGGCAATTTTCTTGGCTGAATAACCAATAAGAGTTCCGCTGACAGCCCAGAAAGCCGCACCAACAAGAGGCGATACTAATGCGTCTGCCATATGCATTGTTAGCGACTCCTCAGGATTGCAATCATTGATAAACCAGTTGTGGCATTAAATTAATAATTGTGCCACGGAATATCAAAGGCGACCCCCCGTTATTCTGCAGTTGTTGAAAAAGTTTTAAGTGTTACTCAGCCGCAGAAGAGATACTCAGGCTGAGGTGCTTCACTCCAATTTGAACCTTAAGGGTGGTTGCAAGGTTTTCGACATCCGCGGAACTGCCCTTAACCGCAATAATTTCAAGGCAGTGGTGATGATCAAGATGAACGTGCTGGGTAGAAATAATGGTTTCCTGAAAATCATGCTGAATATCAAGGAGAACATTTACCAGTTCACGTTTGTGATGGTCATACGTCATCACAATAGCTCCGGCAACAGAGCCTCCCTCAGTCCATTGTTTTCTGATCAGCTCCTCACGGATAAGATCCCGAATGGCTTCCGACCGGCTCTTGTAGTGTTGCGCTTCAATATGCCGGTCAAAAGCCTCAATCAGAGATTTTTCAAGAGAGACTCCGAATCTGTAAACCTCACTCATCCGAATCAATACCCATCAGTTTACGGTGAATAGCTGTTGCAGCAGTACGTCCTGCGCCCATTGCCAGAATAACGGTAGCACCACCAGTAACCACATCACCTCCGGCATAGACGTTATCTTTTGAAGTCGCCATGGTATTGATGTCAACCACAATCGTGTCGCGTTTGCTGACATCGATGTCCGGTGTAGTCTGTTTAATCAAAGGATTCGACCCGTTGCCGATAGAAATAACCGCCATATCGACAGGAAGAACAAATTCCGAACCAATTATCGGTACAGGGCGCCGACGACCCGACTCATCCGGCTCGCCAAGTTCCATTTTCAGGCACTTCGCTCCGGTAAGCCACTGCTGCTCATTCCCGATAAATTCCAAAGGATTCATGAGCATCAAAAATTCAACACCCTCTTCCTTCGCATGGTGAACTTCCTCAAGACGTGCAGGCATTTCAGTTTCCGAGCGTCGGTACACAATATAGGCATGTTCCGCTCCGAGTCTTTTAGCAGTACGAACAGCATCCATAGCAGTATTGCCGCCACCAAACACCGCCACATTTTTTCCCTTGCAATTAAACACCGGAGTGTCATTGTCAGGGAATTGATACGACTTCATCAGGTTAACCCTGGTTAAAAACTCATTGGCCGAATATACCCCAAGCAGATTCTCGCCCGGAATACCCAAAAACCAGGGCAATCCCGCTCCGCTTCCGATAAACACGGCATCAAAACCCTCTTCCGTAAGAAGTTCGTCAACCGTAACCGAACGTCCAGCCACAGCATTAGTGATAAACTCAACACCAAGCTTTTTCAACCCATCAATTTCCGATCGCACAATATCCTTAGGAAGCCGGAACTCAGGAATCCCGTAAACAAGCACTCCCCCAAGTTCATGCAAGGCCTCAAACACCGTGACAGCATGGCCCATCTGGATAAGATCATTTGCACAGCTGAGACCAGCCGGGCCGCTCCCTATAACCGCAACTTTTTTCCCCGTAGAAGCCTTCACCGAAGGAAGCTTTACATTGCCGGTTTCACGTTCGTAATCCGCAGCAAACCTTTCCAGATTCCCTATAGCGACTGATGTATGTTTCTTTGTAAGTATGCAGGTTTTCTCGCACTGGTCCTCCTGAGGGCAAACCCTTCCGCAAATAGCAGGCAGCACATTATCTTCCTTGATCTTTCTGGCAGCACCCAAAAAATCACCATCAGCAATAAGCTTAATAAACTGGTCAATCTTGATGTTGACAGGGCACCCCTTTATACATGCAGGATCCTTGCACTGAATACACCGAAGCGCTTCCGTTTGAGCAAGCTCAGCCGAATAGCCAAGATTTACTTCCTTGAAATTTTTATTCCTTATATCCGCGCTTTGAGCGGGCATTACCTGCCGAGGTATAGCAAAGCGTTCTTTGGTCGTAATATGCTGTGGATCCATAGTTTAAAAAAAAGGTGGTTTGTTTGTGCAAAAAAATCCATGCCTGCAAAGTTGAAATAAAGCAGGAACGTCATTACGACCATATAAAAAATCAAACAGAAAAAGGTTTCCTTATACCTTCATTATTGCAGGTTGCATTGATGCCGAAATGCCTCAGCCGATTGTTTTTCTTCCGGCAGGTACACTTTATTCCGGTCAGTAAGGTTTTTAAAATCGACCTGATGAGCATCAAATTCCGGCCCGTCAACACAGGCAAATTTAATCTGATTGTCAACCGTAACCCTGCAACCGCCGCACATGCCGGTACCATCAACCATAATAGGGTTCAGACTCACCATGGTTTTGATGCCATAAGGTCGGGTGACCTCAGCAATAGCTTTCATCATCGGGATAGGCCCTATAGCAAGCACATAATCTATTTTTTTCCCAGAATCTATAAGTTCCTGAAGCTTCTGGGTAACAAAACCGTGAAACCCGTACGACCCATCATCAGTCGTAATATAAGCCTCATCGCTCACCGCTTTCATTTCGTTTTCAAGGATCACCAAATCTTTTGACCGGGCTCCATTGATCGTAATAACATAATTTCCGGCCTCCTTAAGAGCAACCGCAGTTGGATAAGCAATTGCTGTACCCACACCACCGCCTATACTCACAGCCGTCCCGAACTTTTCGATATGCGACGGAGTTCCAAGAGGACCAACAATATCATTGACGGTATCACCGGCATTTTTACTGTTCAGCTCTTTTGTGGATTTACCCATACCCTGGACAATAATAGAAATAGTGCCTTTTTCAGGATCCGAATCAGCAATAGTAAGAGGTATTCTTTCACCTGTTTCACCTACCCTGATCATGATAAACTGGCCTGCTTTTCTTTTTTTAGCAATGCGAGGTGCTTCTATTTCAATTTTTTTGATATTTTCAGCTAAAAATATTGCAGAAACAATCTTATGCATTTGCTTTTCGATTTCGTATGATGATGGAAGCCTTACGGCTGGTCTCGGTAAGGTGAAAAAGTCATTATAATAAGGAATATAGGTTAAATATACAAATTGAGCAGGAATTGAGTCATTCCGGAAATCTTATTGTTCCAGAAAGATTTTCTGCGCTGATAAAGGTTTTTTTATGGTTTTTATCGCCGATTACGGAGCTGGAAATCTTCGTTCAGTTCAAAAGGCATTCGACTACCTTGGAGTTAAAGCTGTCGTCAGCAGTGATCCGGGTAAACTCGCAGGCTGCAAAAAAGTTATTCTTCCTGGTGTTGGCGCTTTCGGGCAGGCTATTGAGTCACTCAACCAGTCAGGCTTTACCGAAGCTATAGCCGAACATGTCGATAAAGGCGGCCAGCTTCTCGGTATATGTCTTGGTATGCAGCTGCTTTTGACAGAAAGCGAGGAAATGGGATCATATAAAGGAATAAACCTGATTCCAGGCAGTGTTCTGCACTTCAAGAGCACCACCGACAAGATTCCCCAGATTGGCTGGAACTCTGTTGATCAGCAAAAAGAAAGTGTCCTTTTCAAAGGAATTCCCGACCATACCTTCTTTTATTTTGTCCACTCCTATTACTGTAAACCCGAATCACTCGATGCAGTAGCAGCAACAACCTGGTTCGCAGGAAAAAATTTTTGTTCAGCTATTGAAAAAAATGGTATTTTTGCTGTGCAGTTTCATCCGGAAAAAAGTTCAGAAGCAGGTTTACAGGTCCTGAAAAACTTTGCCGGGTGTTAAAACCGATTCTTTTTATTTCCATATATGTTGATAATTCCAGCCATAGATATTAAAGACGGGAAGTGTGTAAGGTTGACCCGTGGCGACTTCAACCAGAAAAAAATATATCTCGACAATCCTCTGGATATGGCAATTATCTGGCGTAAGCAAAATGCCAAGATGTTGCATGTTGTCGACCTCGATGCCGCCCTTACCGGTGAGATGGTCAACTTCGAGAAAATCAGGCAGATAGTTATTAATCTTGATATTCCTGTCCAGGTAGGAGGGGGTATCCGCTCAGTCGATGCAGTCAAGCGTTATCTCGACATCGGCGTTGGACGTGTAGTAATTGGTTCAGCAGCTGTTTCCAACCCGAAACTTATTGAGGAACTCTTAAAGACTTACCGCCCGTCAAAGATTGTAGTAGGCATAGACGCCGAAAACGGCATTCCAAAAATAAAGGGGTGGACCGAAAGTAGCGGCCTGAAGGATTTTGACCTGGCACTCCAGATGAAAAACATGGGCATTGAACGGATTATTTATACCGACATATCCCGCGACGGAATGATGCAGGGGTTTGGATACGAAAGCACCAAAAAGTTTGCTGAAAAAGCAGGGATGAAAATCACAGCCTCAGGAGGCGTCACCAATTCCGAAGACCTCCGCAGACTCAACGATCTTAAACCCTACGGCGTAGATTCTGTCATTATCGGTAAAGCACTCTACGAGTGCAATTTTCCCTGTCAGGAGCTTTGGTATGCTTATGAAGATAGTATTCGCCTGGACCATAATTATTCCACAGCCCGAAAAAAATAACCCCTGATTGCTTTTTTCTTTTCAAAGAGCGTTCCCTTCTTTAACCTCTAAAAGAAGAATGTGCAAAAGCAGACCCTACAGTTACAGCAGGATATTGAGGCACTCATTTTTGCTTCAGAAGAAGCGGTTACCCTTCAGACCTTCAGACAGCTCACCGGTATAAATCTTGATTCCGGCGAGCTCCAGTCAATTATTGACAAACTCAATGCCGAATACGAAACAACCGGCAGGACCTTTCACATTCACCGGATTGCAGGTGGCTACCGTTTTTTTACCAAACCTGAGTTCAGTGATATTCTAAAAAAACTGCTTGCTCCCAAAATCAAAAAAAGGCTGTCCCGGTCACTCCTTGAAGTTCTTGCCGTTATTGCCTATAATCAGCCTGTAACCCGAAGCGATATCCAGCAGATTCGCGGTGCAAGCCCCGACTACGCCATCGACCGCCTGATGCTTCGCGGCTTCATTGAAGTTCGAGGAAGGTCAGATTCACCAGGCAAACCATTACAGTATGGAACAACAAAAGAATTTTTAGATCTCTTTCACTTATCTTCATTAAAAGACCTGCCGAAACTTCGCGAAATCAAAGAAATTCTTCAGGAACATGAAGAGCAGGAATACCTGACCAGTCAGGAAAGCAACAACACGCATCAACAACAACACAATCAAGAGGAAACGATACCAGAGAATGAAAAAAAGCAGTAAAGACGACGAAGTCAGAATCAACCGCTTTCTTGCTTCATGCGGCATAGCATCACGAAGGGCCGCAGACCAGTTTATACTCGACGGGCGAGTTATGGTAAACGGCACAGTCATCACAACGCCAGGCATCATGGTCAGTCCTTCCCGCGACGAAGTCATTATCGACGGCCAGCGATATGCCCAACCCGAAGCAAGAAAAGTCTACATTCTTTTCAATAAGCCACGGAACGTTATAACCACCAACAGCGACGAAAAAAACAGGGAAATGGTCCTTGATTTTATCGACGTCAAGGAACGAGTCTTTCCAGTAGGCCGACTCGACAGAAAAACCACCGGTGTCATTCTTTTGACCAATGACGGAACCCTTGCACATAAACTCATGCACCCTTCGTCAAATGTAAAAAAAGAGTATATTGCTGTCCTAGCTGAAAAATTTACGCCAAATCTTCTGCAGCAGCTGACAGGGGGAATGCGTTTAAAAGACACCGGGGAAAAAGTTAGTCCCTGCAGGGCTAAAATACTCGACGATGGCATGCAGGTATTGCTGAGCATTCATGAAGGTAAAAACCACCAGGTCAGAAGAATGTTCGAAACCCTCGGTTTTGAGGTTAAACGGCTTGAAAGGGTTGCGTATGCAGGCCTGCAGGCCGGCGAGCTCCGGCGGGGTGAATGGCGGTACCTGAGCCGAAACGAGGTTCAGGAACTCTATAAATTGACAGAAAGCCCATAACCCATCCGCCGGTTTTGTTAATTCCACAAAACCCCCAATGGTTATGCGACAACTGTACATATCTTTAAAACGTCATGCTATCCCTGCGGTCATGGCGTTTTTTATTACCCTGTCTCCTCTTTCCCCGCTTGACGCTCAAAAAAACGACCAGAACAGCAACCTTCAGCAACTGCTCGAAACAGCAGAATCCGAAAACAATCTCGATCAACTGCTCGAATTGGCCGACCACTTAAAAAGCAGAAACATTTCCCTCAACGAGGCCGATAGTGAGGAACTCCGCCAACTTCCATGGCTCACATCCTACGATGTTCAGGCCATTCTTACCTCTCGCAGCATTAAAAGTACATTCAACTCCATCAAGGAGCTCGAACCAATTATCGGGCTCGACAAAACAGCCAGTATCGCTCCCTATGTTCAGTTCAAGAACAGCCCGGACGTGCCGAAAAAAACATCATCTTCCCGAGACCAATCAAAACTGACACTCTACAGCCGCCTGTTTTGGGAAACAACAGACCGCAAGGGGATAATAAACGGAGCATACAGCGGCAAAAATTACAAACTTTCGCACCGCCTGCAATATTCCGCTCCACATATAGAGGTCACCATGGTTCAGAAAAAAGACATTGGAGAACCCGACATTGCCGACTTTACCTCCCTCAGTATTCATCTGTACGATCTTGGTGCTGTCAAAAATACAGTGATTGGCAACTACCGTCTTAATTTTGGGGAAGGTCTTCTTATAGGGCAGAACCGTTATTTTTCAAAAGGTGCCGATCCTACAGCGAGTGTCAGGCTCTCATCAAAACAGTTATCATCCAGTTCGTCAAGCTCTGAATCCGGATTTCTGCAAGGTGCCGCAACCACTCTTAAGCTCGATCCTTTCGAAGTCACCTCATTCTATTCCCAAAACCATATTGACGCCATCATCAATACATCAACCGGTCTCATAACCAGCTTCGACGAATCAGGTTACCATCGCACCGAGCTCGAACAATCAAGAAAAGACAACGTTACCGAAACCCTCACCGGTGCGCATCTTCTCTATCATTATCAAACAGGCCAGGTAAGCGGAAGAGCAGGAGGGACAGTGTTGTTCTACAAATATTCCGAACCGCTCAACAAGCTTGCTCCCTATGCGGCTTCTGGAAATCAATCCTCCTCAAAGCTCTACAGTATTGAAACTGATGGTTCATTCGGAAAAGCCACCCTTTTTGCAGAAGCCGCATTTTCCGAAACGCCCAATGCAACATCATGGTTCTCCGGTGCCGAATATGAAATTGCCCAGAACATCACCGCAGTAGCAGCCCTAAGGCGGTACGGTATTCAATATTACTCACCATTCGCAGGCGCGTTTGCCGAACGGGGAAGCGGTGCATCAAATGAAAATGGCGACTATATCGGCATAAAGGTAAAAGCAAGCGACCAGCTGTCAATTGGTGCCTACTATGACATCTTCACCTTTCCTATATTGGACGACCACTGCCAGTATCCATCCCAGGGTAACGATTTCAGAATTATCACAATATGGAAACAATCCCCCGATGTTGCCTGGAACCTGCAGCTGCAGCTTAAATCAAAAGAAGAACAATCCAATCAGGGAACAGCATCCAAACCACTTTGGACTGCTCTACCGCAGACGTCAAGGAGAGTCCGGCTCGATTGTGATGTCGACCTCTCCCGGCAACTTCATTTCAGAACACGTGGCGAAATCAAAGAAGCGGTCAAACAATACCTTTCAGGAGATAGATCGCTCTATGGATGGCTTCTGTACCAGCAGGCAGCATACAACACTGGTGAATTTGGATTAAAAGGTCGCATAACCCACTTTAACACCGAAGATTACGACGTCGCACTCTACGCCTTCGAGGACGATCTGCCCCTGACATCAAGCCTCGGGTTATATAATGGACGCGGCAGTTCACTCTTTCTTCTGGCATCATGGCAACCGATGCAGCAAATGAAACTCGCAGCCAGATACGAAATAGCCTGGTACAGCGACAGAGAAGTCTATAGCAGCGGCAACGACGAGCAGGCTACCAGTACACCAGGCTCATTCCATCTCGGGTGCACACTTTCATTCTAAATAAATCGGGGCAGGACAGGGGGAGGTCAATCCTTCCCCGAAGCTCGTAAAAGCCTATCCCTTATTGCTCTCCCTATCCCCTTATTCGAAGGCAGCTCACAGTAGATAACCTTAATACCTTCAGCATCACAGCGCCTGAAAAAGCTGAACAACTCCCGTCCGTACTCCTCAAGATTACTGCATACCTTAACCACCAAAGCTCCCTCAGGAGGCTTCGACAGCCCAATATACCCTGATGAAGGCCCGACAATAATTTTTTCATT
The DNA here is from genome assembly GCA_005843835.1 of Chlorobium sp. Taxonomy (GTDB): domain Bacteria; phylum Bacteroidota; class Chlorobiia; order Chlorobiales; family Chlorobiaceae; genus Chlorobium. The sequence goes on along the minus strand of SZXZ01000088.1, from coordinate 2,503 downwards.
ACCTTCACAGAGCAACACCGTAGCCTTAGGCGCATAATGCGGATACTTCAGCCCCGGGCATTTAGGCACTTTCTCTTCATCTGCCGCCGGTACGTTCAGCCTGATTTCCGGCAGCACCGCACGCAACTGTTCAAGAGTAATAGCCCCTGCCCTTAACAGCGTAGGCACAGACCCTGAACAATCAATAATAGTCGATTCAAGGCCAATAGAACTTGGCTCCCCACGAAGCACACAATCAATTTTTCCATGAAGATCCCCGTACACCGTTTCCCAACGTGTAGCGCTAGGCAGCCCCGAAAGATTTGCAGAAGGTGCCGCAACCGGGCCGGAACAACGCCTCAAAAATTCCCGTGCGACAGGGTTTAAAGGGCATCTGACTCCTACAGTATCAAGACCTGCAGTCACAGAATCAGGTATTTGCGGATTTTTTTTAAGCACCAGAGTCAGCGGCCCGGGGAAAAATTGTTCAATCAGCTTCTGTGCGCCTGAATTAATATCACCGGCAACATCACCAAGCTGCTCAATACTGTAAATATGAACAATTAACGGGTTATCCCCCGGTCGGCCCTTTGCACAAAAGACCTGCCTGATAGCGTCAGCACAATAAATGCCCGCCCCAAGACCATACACCGTCTCAGTAGGAAAAGCAACAACCCCGCCCGAATTAAGGATTTTGGCGGCTTCCTCAGCTGAATCAGTAACAATTGTCTGCATGATATCCTCTTGAAGGCACAACTATCGGCAAATGGAAAGAAGCGGAATTTGGTCAGGTAAAAACAGCACATAGCAAAGCATTCCCACCGCTGCACTGACAAGAGGAATAGAAAGGTTGTCATCAACTTTAAACTCACCGATATTTACAATAAAGGCCTCGGTAACTGTCGCCGTTACTGCCATAACCAGGCCGATAACGATGTTCAGTTCCGGCACGACGGCGACAATAATCAGTGCCGAAAGAAAAAAAGTAATACTGCCCTCCACACTTTTTTGTCCAAACCGATGTTTTCCAAAAGCCTTGCCAATAATTGCAGCAAAAGTATCTGAAACAGAAACCATCGAAAAAGTAGCAACAACAATAATTTTCGGGAAAAAAAGAACCAGAAAAAGGGCGCCCATGGTAATGTAAGTAGCCCCGTTCAGATAAGGCTTTTTTTCCAGTTCATGGCTTCTGAGCATCGCATCAAACGTACTGTGATACCACTTCGTAACAGGCGGATAAAAATTTTTCAGAAGGTCAACTAAAAAAAATCCTGCAAAAATCGGCACCAGCAACATCAGAGCAATCTCTCTCGTGATAAAATAATAAATCACAGGAATTGAAAGAGACGACAGATGAATCGTTTTTCGTGCAACTTCGTAACGAAGTTTCAGTCGGTCTCTTTTTGCCATAATTCACAGGGGAAGAATAAAAATCAACAGAAAAATATTTTTCGGGGCAAGAGCAGATATCTGCATAATACAGGCTAGAATATACACCGAAAACTCTTTAAGCGGAAAAAAACCGATATCGAACTCCGTCTACAAACCTAAATACATGACAATTTCTTCCTTTTCCTTTTCGGTTGTAAAACATGTATTATATAAGGCATTAATAAATCGCCCCAGACTTTACGTATGACAACAGAAAAATTGAGAGTAGCTGCCATAGACCTCGGAACAAACTCCTTCCACATGGTTATTGTCGAAGAGAGCAAGGGAAAGGGGATTATCGAAGTTGACCGTGTCAAAGATATGATTTGTATTGGTCGTGGCAGTATTTCTACTAAAATGCTCGATCAGGATGCGATGAATTCAGGAATCGCAGCGTTAAAAAATTTCCTTGTATTAGCCGCTCACCATGGTGTAGAACCCGAAAACGTCATAGCATTTGCTACCAGTGCTATTCGCGAAGCCAAAAATCGCGTAGATTTTATTAGGAGGATTCGTGAAGAAACCGGGATTAAAGTTAAGGTTATTTCCGGCAGGGAAGAGGCAGAGTATATTTACTACGGGGTTCGTAACGCCGTAAAAATCGGCAATAAGTTCGACCTTCTTTTCGATATAGGTGGAGGTTCCGTTGAGTTCGTCATAGCAAACAATAAGGGCGTACAGTTGCTCGAAAGCCGTAAAATCGGTGTTGCAAGAATGTTTGAGCGCTTTATATCCACAGACCCTATCGGTCGCCACGACATCAAGATGCTTGAGCAGTTCTTTTCAGCCGAAATGGTTTCCGCCGTTGTTAAAGCATCCGACCTCAAGGTAACCCGCGCGATAGCCTCTTCCGGTACTGCCCAGAACATTGCCAGAATGATCAATGCCCTGAACGGTCGCGACAACACCCAATCGCTCAACAACAGCGTTTTCACCCGCAAGGAATTTCAGGCACTCTATAAACAAGTGCTTCCTCTCAGTTCGATTGAACGCAAGCGACTGCCCGGTCTCGACGCCAACAGGGTTGATTTAATCATTCCCGGTCTTATTCTTTTCGACATGATATTTCGAGAATTCAATCTTGGCGAAATTG
>SZXZ01000094.1 GCA_005843835.1 Chlorobium sp. | reverse complement strand
CAGCTTATGAAGTCATGCAGTTCAGCGAACTTGTTCTGGTCACCTCAGGTACCGCAACCCTAGAATCACTTTGTTTCGGTGTTCCTATGATTGTGGTCTATAAAACAGGAATGCTTAACTACTTGATAGGCAGCCTGTTAGTGAAACTGAAAAATATATCGCTGGCAAATATTGTAACGAAAGGACTTGGAAGCAGTGAGCGGGTTGTACCGGAACTTCTCCAGCAGAAAGCCAACGGGCCTGAGATATACCGGCAAGCCAAAATGATTCTTGATAACCCTGAAACAGCCGGGTCAATGCACCGTGAATTGCTCACAGCGCGAAATAAACTTGCAAGTGCTTCTCCCTCCCGAAAAATCGCAGGTATCTTACAGGAATATCTATAAAAAAATAAGCATCAAGCTATGGAAAAAGCCGTTGACTACCTTGTCGGTCATCCAGTAATATTTGTTATCGCCGTCATCATCGCGATCATGATTCTGTTTTCTTTTTTGAGAAGGGTATTGCGGTTATTTCTCGTAATTGCTGCCTTACTAGTGCTATACGCAGCCTATCTACAGCTTACCGGAGGTTCAACACATGAAGCTTTTCAGCATATTGCACTCTGGTTCAATAACATATTCCATTTTTTCGCGTCTCTTTTCGGTCATTTCTTTAATGGGCCGAAATCACCGAAAAAGTAACCCGGTTATGACCTTTCGGCCAGAGATATTGCACCTGTAGGACAATTTTCACTCATAACAGTACTTTCAAGTTTCAGATTGCCTTCAAGCTGTTCAAGCATTCGAACACAGATTCCGCAGTCAATACACTTTTCTCTTTCCATGCTTATTTCGGCGGTTTCTGCTTTATAAAAGCCTGCATGAACATGGTTTTCAATGGTATGCATAGGCAGATAACGATCGGCAAGCTCTTTTAACCGACATTCCGTGACTGCATTGCAGCGGCATTGTAGGCATCTTTGCGCTTCCTTGATGGCCAGATCTTTTGTATAGCCGACAACAACCTCCTTGAAACTTTCCGAGCGCTTTTCCAAAGACAGTTCAGGAACCCGGACTCTATCCGTTGGAACTTTTCCCTGGTAAAACGCCTGCGGGGCATTATCTCTAGAGCCAAAGGAGGAATTGAAAGAACTTTTCTGTGGCCTGGGGATTTCTCCTTTTACATAAAGCTCGATTGAATGAGCAGCCATTTTGCCCTGCTCAACAGCCCGGATGGCAATATCCGCACCTGTTACACAATCTCCACCAGCAAAAATCCATGGATTTTCAGACTGCAGAGTTTCAGGGTTTACCTTCAGTTTTCCGCCCTGCCCAACCCCTATTCCTGCTGACATACCTGCAGAAGGGTCAATGTGCTGACCGATAGCAGAAATGATTGTATCTGCGTTTATGGTAAATTCTGAACCTTCAACGGGCACTGGTGTTCTTCGGCCGGTTTTGTCTGTTTCTCCAGGCCTCATTCTTATTGCAGTTATTTCAAGCGCTTCGGTTGTTGTTCTGATAGCAACAGGAGCAGCATATTCCACGAGAGTGATGCCTTCAGCGAGAGCTTCCTCAATTTCAGCACTGTTTGCCGGCATCTCTTGTTTTGATCGTCTATAAAGAATTGTTACCCGCGACGCACCCAGCCGGATTGCTGTTCTGGCTGCGTCAATAGCAGTATCGCCACCACCTGTTACAATAACTTGTTTTCCAATGTGCTGTGGCTCACGGCCAGCAGCTTTGCGGAGGAACTCAATGCCGCTGATTACTCCCTGTTCATGTTCTCCCGGAATGTTCATCATCGAAGCTGATTGTGCGCCGACCGCGATAAAAAGGGCATCAAACTCTTTTTTCAGGATATCAGGATTGATCTCCTTTCCAAAAGTAGTATTGAAGCGGAATTCAACCCCTATGGCAAGCAGAGTTTCAATATCACTCGCTATAACATCATCGGGAAGTCTGAAGCGGGGAATCCCGTAACGCATCATTCCCCCGGCTTCTGCACCGGACTCAAAAACAGTTACAGCAACTCCTTTGCAGAGAAGAAAATAAGCAGCACTGAGACCAGCCGGCCCGGAACCTATAACAGCAACCTTTTTTCCTGTTGCTGGGGCAAGTTCAGGAACAAACCGATCCTGCCGTTCACTGTCTTTATCAGCAGCATACCGTTTCAGGGCACAGATAGAAACTGGCGCATCAATACCGTGCCTTCTGCAGACGTCTTCGCAGGGAGCTGGACAGATTCTGCCGAGAATTCCAGGAAGCGGGATAGTATTCTTGATTATTTTAATGGCCTCCCAGTCATTTTCGGCTGCTATTGCAGCAACAAAGTCAGGTATATCGCATCCGGCAGGGCAGGACAATTCACAAGGTCCCATGCAGTCTCCACTGTGCTCTTCGAAGATTCTTTCAAGACTCTGTCGCCTCATCGAGTTCAGTGTGTCATTGTGAGTTTCAATAATCATACCTTCCGTCACCAGTGTATGGCAAGCTGGAACGAAACGGTTTTTACCCTTGATTTCAACAATGCACATCCAGCATGATCCCGTCTCGTGGAGAGAATCAAGAAAACACAGCGTAGGAATATGTAAGCCTGCAGATGTCGCGGCTTCAAGAATTGAAACACCGGACTCGACCCTGACTTGTTGCCCATTTATGACAATAGCATGTGACTTCATGGAGTATTCCCGAAATTGTTTTCAATATGAAGGGCTACTTTTTCAAGAAGCCACATTGGTGTTGAAGTCGCTCCGCATACCCCAACACTTTCAACAAGGCTGCCATCAACGTTTTTCAACCATATATCCTTGATCTCTCCGACATCTTCTATAAAGTAACTGTGCGGATTTGCTGCTTTGCAGATATTATAAAGCACTTGGCCATTAGAACTTTTTTTGCCAGCTACAAATATCACGATGTCATTGGCAAGTGAAAACTCATGAAGTTTCTGGTTTCTGCTTGATACCTGTCGGCAAATGGTATCCTTGAAGACATGCCGAGGCATGGAAAGCACTTTGGTCATATCTGCTGTGATGTCAATATCACGTATGGCCATCCATGGAGTTGCTTTTTCAGAAACTGTATCTGCAAAAAGTTGTTCCAGATTTCCTTTCAGTTCGTAAAACCCTGGAATATCCATGGTCGTCTGAGAAATAAGAGCAGCTTTTTTTGTGATGTCAAGACCTTGTAACTCTTTAGAGTCACTAAGATCGGCATGCTTGATGATGATCGCATTGTTATCACACTGCCCATTGATGCCGATAACTTCCGGATGGGTATGCTTGCCGTATATAATGATCTGATAGCCCATTTTATAGAGCAATCTCGTAGTACGCTGAAGTCTTGAAACAACAGGGCAGGTAGTGTCCGTAAGAGTCAGATTATTTTCTCGAGCAATCCTGTATGTCGATGGTGGTTCACCGTGAGCCCTTATAAGCACCTGAGCATCTTTAAGTTCCTTAAACCCGTTTTCATCAACGGTTGTAAGCCCAAGAGCTTCAAGGCGTTTAACCTCAACCTCATTATGAACAACATCTCCAAATGAGTATAACCCACCCTCTTTCCTGAGCTTTTCTTCGGCGACATATATGGTTCCCTGCACGCCGATGCAGAATCCTGAAGATGTTCTGTCGAGGTTTACTTTCACGCTGTGCGCATTAAAATCAAATGTGAAAAAACAAAAGTAACAAGTATGGATACAAAAGGCAACTCAGAATAGATAGAGTACCGGGTTGAACCAGTAATCTTTGGAAGATCGGCCTTGTTTATCCAACGTCAACCAGTTCAACATCCGGCAGTTCGGAACCCATAAAGAGCTGATAGAGCATGCTGAATTTTTGAGGCAGATCACTGACCAGCAGGTGTGGTGGACAGGTTTTCAGGGAGGGATTGAGAAGTTCAGACTCAGTCATGAGTTGTTTTGTCCTGAGGGCGACTGCTTCAGCAGAATCGATGATACGTATTCCCTGGCCAATTGTTTCTTCAATCACCCGACGAAGAATCGGGTAGTGAGTACACCCAAGCACCAGAGTATCAATTCCCTTTGTTCTGATTTCCGCAAGATATTCTGTGGCGATAAGTTGTGTTGCAGGATGCTCAATAAGCCCTTCTTCAGCAAGCGGGACAAACAGAGGGCAGGCTTGGGAAACAACCTGTATCTCCGGATTGAGCATGTTAATGGCACATGCATAAGCATTTGAACAGATAGTCGCCTGGGTCCCAATAACGCCGATACGGTTATTGATTGTCGCCTTTACAGCAAGTTCTGCACCGGCTTTCAAAACTCCAATGACGGGAATACTGCCGCAAGCCTTTTCAACAACGTCAAGGGCAAGGGCTGAAACCGTATTGCAGGCTACAATAATCATTTTTGGCTGATACCGCATAAGAATGGCGATATCGTCAAAAGCGTACTTTCTAATGGTAACCTGTGATTTTGGTCCATAAGGCACCCTTGCCGTATCACCAAAATAAATAATCCTCTCGGAGGGAAGAGCCGCCTGAACCGCTTTGACAACAGTCAGACCTCCAATACCCGAGTCAAAAATACCGATAGGACTTTCAGGCGTAACTTTATGAATCATTGCCGGTATGTCAGAAAAATTGACAACAGTCAACGGTTTAAAAGGCTATTGCTATACGTTAAATCGAAAAACTATGACATCACCATCTTTAACAATGTATTCCCGTCCTTCCGAGCGGAGCTTACCGGCTACTTTGACCTTCTGCTCTGAACCAAGCTCAATCAAGTCGCGGTACGACATTACTTCGGCGCGGATAAACCCTTTTTCAAAATCGGAATGAATTGCCCCCGCTGCTTCAGGAGCGGCAGCGCCTTTTCGAATCGTCCAGGCATGAACTTCTTTTTCGCCAGCTGTAAAATAGGTTTGCAGGCCAAGAAGGTCATAAGCTGTTTTAATCAGGCGATCAAGACCTGACATGTTAAGTCCTATGCTTTCAAGAAATTCAGGGCGCTCTTCTTCAGGCAGTTCAGCAATATCCGCTTCTGTTTTTGCACTGATAATCAGCATTTTAGCACCAGACGCTTCCGCTATTTCAGCAACTTTTTTTGTATATGCGTTTCCATCAGGAAGGTCAGTTTCTGCAACATTTGCAGCAAAGAGGATAGGCTTCGACGATAACAGGAAGAACAGTCGGGCCATAGACTGTTCCTCAGGAGTTTCAATGATATTTCGTGCGGGAATACCTTCGCTGAGGCCGGTGATTATTTTTTCAGCCAGATCCAGCTGCAGCAGCAGTTCTTTTTCTTTCTTGGCGTTTTTTCTGAGTCTTTCAATCCGGCGTTCCATACTATCCAGGTCAGCCAGCATCAGCTCGGTTTCAATAGTGACAATATCGTCTGCGGGGTCTATTCTGCCTTCAACATGGATAATATTGTCATCATCAAAACATCGGACGACATGTACTATAGCATCGACCTCCCTGATATGTGAAAGAAACTGGTTTCCCAGGCCTTCTCCCTTGCTTGCACCTTTAACCAGACCGGCGATATCAACAATTTCCAGGGTAGCAGGTACAAGGGTTGGTGTCTTTACCACGTCTGCAATCTGCTGCATCCGTTCATCAGGCACAAGAACAGTACCCACATTGGGCTCTATGGTACAGAATGGATAATTGGCAGCTTCAGCCTGTTTTGCGGTGATGGCATTGAAAAGTGTAGACTTTCCGACATTTGGCAAACCTACAATGCCGCAGCGAAGTGACATAAATTAAAATATTGAAAGAGTGAATAACCAAAAAACAATGGTTTTAACATGTAACCAATATGTTTGGAAAAAGCAAATATTTTTTATAAAATGAAAATCTAACTAAAATGCTCAGTGAAACAGGAAATCGGGAAAAAGCGTATTATTATTGCTATTGACGGGCCGGCAGCCTCAGGAAAAAGTACAACAGCCCGCAAAGTAGCAGAGCGGCTTGGTTATACTTATATAGACACCGGCGCAATGTACCGCTCAGTTACCCTTGATGTTTTGCAGAAAGGTTTGCTTGAGACAGTTCGACGCTCTCCCGAGAGCGTTTCCGATTTACTTAAAGATATTGCAATAACGTTTAATGGCGATCATGTTTTTTTGAATGGAAGCGATGTTACAGCAGCCATCAGGGATAACAAGGTAAGCCGTGAAGTCAGCTTTATCAGTTCACTCAAGCCTGTACGCGACAGACTCAGAGAAATGCAGCAGGAGCTTGGACGCGGGCGCGGTGTCGTTATGGATGGCAGGGATATAGGCACTGTTGTTTTTCCCGATGCCGAACTTAAAATATTTCTTGTTGCCGATTCCCGTGAAAGAGCAAAAAGGCGGTATGCCGAACTGATTGCAAAAAGTCCGGATGGTGCCCAGTTGCCGAATCTTGACGCCCTTGAAGATGAAATAAAGAGAAGAGACAGTGCTGATGCAGAAAGGGAACATGCTCCATTAAAAAAACATATTGATGCTCACGAAATTGACACTTCAGATTTAACGATTGAGCATCAGGTAGATATCGTATACAATTTTGCTTTGGATATACAGAAGACTTTTCATTAACCATAAAACCCCATGCCGATATCTCTCGCGGCTGGCAGGCTAACTTACAAGAGAGGAAGGAAAAAATTAATGGCAGAAGCATTTACAACACAGGAAAAAAAGGTCAAAGAAAGGCCAGCAAGAAAAAAACTAAAGTTTTTTGCGCAATACGAGCCCGCCGAACTAGCTTTGATGGAGCAGCTTTATTCAAGCACGCTCAATGAAATTACCGAAGATGAGATTATCAAGGGTCGCATTGTCTCGATATCCAACAAGGATGTTACGATCGATGTCGGGTTCAAATCCGAAGGTATTGTATCTCTGCTTGAATTCAGAGCAGAAGATGAAGTCAATGTAGGCGACGATGTTGAAGTTTATCTTGAAAACATCGAAGACAAGATGGGGCAGCTTATTCTTTCAAAGAAGAAAGCCGATGTCCTGAGAATCTGGGATAAAATCTATGATTCTATTGAAAACGATACCATTATTAATGGAAAGATCATCAATCGTGTAAAGGGTGGTATGACTGTCTCCCTTTCCGGTGTGGAAGCCTTTCTTCCCGGTTCGCAGATCGATGTTAAACCAGTTCGTGATTTCGATGCTCTTGTCGGCCAGACAATGGACTTCAGAGTGGTCAAAATCAATCCAGTTACTCAGAATATTGTTGTCAGTCATAAAGTCATTCTCGAAGAGGCCTATGCAGCCCGTCGCGAAGAGATGCTTGCCAATATCAAGGTCGGTATGGTGCTTGAAGGAACGGTTAAAAACATTACCGACTTCGGTATCTTTGTAGATCTTGGTGGTCTTGACGGTCTTGTACACATTACCGATATCACCTGGGGCAGAATCAATCATCCTTCTGAGGTTGTTGAACTCGATCAGCCAATCAAGGTTGTTGTTGTCGGCTTTGACGAAAATACAAAGAGAGTCTCTCTCGGCATGAAGCAGCTTGAGTCTCATCCTTGGGAAAATATCGAAATCAAGTATCCTGTCGGATCCAAAGCTCAGGGTCGGGTTGTTTCAATTACTGATTACGGCGCTTTTGTGGAAATCGAAAAAGGCATCGAAGGCCTTGTTCATATTTCCGAAATGAGCTGGACTCAGCATATTAAACATCCGGGTCAGTTTGTAACCCTTGGTCAGGAAGTTGAATGTGTAATCCTTAATATCGACAAGGATCATACCAAGCTTTCCCTTTCCATGAAACGGGTTAACGAGGATCCTTGGATCGCACTGTCCGAAAAATATATTGAAAATTCACTGCATAAGGGAACGGTCAGCAATATCACTGATTTCGGTGTATTTGTTGAGCTTGAGCCTGGTGTAGATGGTCTTGTTCATATTTCCGATCTATCATGGACCAAGAAAATCCGCCATCCAAGTGAACTGGTCAAAAAGAATCAGGACCTTGAAGTCAAGGTGCTCAAGTTTGACGTTCATGCCCGTCGTATAGCTCTTGGTCACAAACAGATCAATCAGGATCCATGGGACGAGTTTGAGTTGAAATATGCTGTCGGAGCTGAAACCCCTGGACAGATATCACAGATCATCGAAAAGGGCGTAATTGTTATTCTTCCTGGTGATGTTGATGGTTTTGTTCCGGTATCACACCTCCTTCAGGGCGGTGTCAAGGATATCCATTCATCGTTCAAAATCGGTGATGAACTTCCACTCCGCGTCATTGAATTCGACAAGGAAAACAAGCGCATTATTCTTTCTGCTCTGGAATATTTCAAGGATAAGAGCAAGGAAGAGATTGAAGCATACCTGCAGGCTCATCCGAATGAGAAAAAGGAGATCGAGGCAGCTACCGCTGAACTTGAACCCCCAATCAAATCAGTTGAGAAAAAAGTAATCGAACAAAATCCTGCTGAGTAATTTCATCGTCTTCGATGTATTCGCAATAAAAAAAGCCTTCTCCTCAACAGGGAAGGCTTTTTTTATATAGAGTAGCACCATAATTTTATGGCGTAGCAGTTAATAGCCGTAACTCTTCAACAGGTTGTTTTTCTTTCGCCAGTCCGGGCGAACTTTAATAAAGAGTTCAAGAAAAACCGGTCGACCAAGCATCTCTTCAATATCTTTTCTTGCCGTCTGTCCCAGTTTTTTCAGTGCGGCGCCCTTACTGCCAATCAATATCTGTTTCTGCGTTTCACGTTCAACAATCACCGAACATCTGATCAGATCCTTTCTTGTAGGATCAGCATCATACTGTTCTTTGAATTCATCAATCACTACTTCAGTTGAATAAGGAACCTCACGGCCGTAGAGCAGAAATATTTTTTCACGGATAATTTCACTCACAAAAAAACGTTCTGGAGCAGTACTCAGCGTATCTTCAGGATATAAAGGATCATGCAACGGTAAAAACGGCCTGGTCGCTTCAATAAGTTGTGAAAGGTTATTGCCTTTCAATGCCGATACCGAAAGAACTGCAGCAGGCTTCCATGTGCTTCTGACGATCTCTTCAGCTTCAAGCTGCCGCTCGCTCTTAACAAGATCGCATTTATTGAGCACCGCAATGATCGGTTTTCCTGCAGGTTTCAGCCACTCATTAAAAAGCTCTTCAGCAAAATCCCGGTCAAAAAGATCTTTTTTGCCTGAATAGGGAATAAGGGCAATAACAACATCAGCATCTTTCAGGGTAGTCCGGATGATTTCCAGCATGGACTCATGCAGTTTTTGCTGGGGTTTCATGATGCCCGGTGTATCCAGAAAAATAATCTGACAGTTATTATTGTGATAAATACCCGTGATTTTTTTTCTTGTGGTTTGCGGTTTAGGTGTTACAATGGAAAGTTTATAGTCAAGCAGCTCATTCAGCAACGTTGACTTGCCTGCATTTGGAGGGCCGATGATTATGGCG
>SZXZ01000133.1 GCA_005843835.1 Chlorobium sp. | reverse complement strand
CTGACTTGACCAATATTTTTGCGGGTATGTTGAATTTTCCTATATCGTGCAGGATTGAGGAGAGCTGCAAACCCTCTATCTCAATTGGAGAGCGTTTAAGTTCTTTGGCAATGGCTACCGAAAGTTCTGCAACACGTTTCTGATGATCGGTTGTATAGGAATCCCTAACCTCGACCATGGATGACAGGGCATGAATTGTTTCCTTATGACTTTTGGAGATGGTATTTTCATAATCGCGCAGCCTGTTATGATCTATAATATCGCGAATGTTGCACTGTATCGCTTTTTCATCGCCGACGTAAAATACGTAGCTGATAAACTCAACTGCGATAGCTCTGCCGGACTTTTCTTGGAGTATTACATTGGAATAACAGTTATAGCTTTTTGACTGGAGTTCAAGATATGCTGTTTGTGCCAGCGCTTTATCTAGAAAAAACCCGGTTTTCCAAAGCTCTTTTCCTACGATTTCGTTAAAGGAAAAGCCTGTAAGATGACTGATATAAGGGTTGGCATCAACGATTTTGCCGCTTTTGTAGTCGAGTATCAAAATCCCTTCCTGTGAGGCTTCAAACAAACTTCTGTATTGTGCTTCTTTATGTTTTAACGCTTCTTTAGCACGCCGGGTGTCGCTGATATCGATGATTGTGAGGCAACACTCCTCGGCATTGTCGATGATGAGGGCGTCGAGGCGACAGAAAATGTTCCCTATGGTAATTTCACAGTGTTCCTTTGCTCCAGTCTGGAACGCCGTGTCTATCATATCATTAAAAGCCGGGAGGTCTTTCTGGGCAATTAAACCGCCCAAGCGAGCTCCAATGAGATCAGATCGCTTAACAGAGAGTATGCTCTCTATGGTTTTATTTGCTTCAATTATTGTGCTGTCCGGAGCTAGCCTCAGATAGGCGACCGGCGCCAAATTATACAAATTTGTGAAGCGCTGCTGCTGCTGCTGGATTTGATCGTATGCATGCTGAAGCTGTTCATACTGCAACTCTAGTTCAATCTGTTGAACCGGAAGTTCATACAGTATGCGCTGCATTTCTGCTGGTGAAGTTGTGGATTCAGGAATAAGCCCGCTTATTTTGAATCGTTCTTCAGCCTTCAGCCGTAACTCATGGCGATCGAGTGTATTAGATTTATTCTTTTTCATCGTACTGCACATGGGGGGTGTTTGTTGCACTTTGACACCTTGCATGGGGAAGAGTGTCACGCCGAAACTGCTTTTTTTTACTGCTTGTACTGTTTGAAGTTGATCGTTTACTCATAATGTATATAAATTATTATATAATCCCCAAAATCGATGTCCTGATCTTGCCGCAAATGGTTTTTTTATGCTTTGTCGCCTGCATGGGCCTTGGGAGACAATAGCCTATCAGTGATCGAAGTATGACTGATACGGATTAAGTGATTTATATTATAATAGTTATATAAGTTAGCCACACTGCCTCAGGTCATATATAAATCAAGCCTTGATACAGACATATATCTATTATATATACTTTCGGATATTTATTTTCAGTATTTTATATATGATTTATGCTCTTTCGGCAGATCTGCTCAAGTAACCTTGTAGCTCTGACCGATTGCGGTTCCTTTAATAAGAGAGATGAATTCCGCAAATCCCTGTTCTGAAATTTCGTTTTTTTTCAGTATTCGTATCACAAAGCACGTTAAGAGATTCTATTACATTACAGCGTATTATTTACCAAGGAATTTGTTTGTCCTATTTTCGGCATTCTGCCGAATATTATAGTAGTACAAGGCATAATCAAACACGTGATAAGCACCTTTAGGCCATGAAGGCAGGAGATTAAATATTTCAATCTCATCTGCGGTACTGCAAATCACTACTCCCCTGGCCTTATCGACTCGAGCATCGGCATATTGCTCCACTTTGCTGAAATGCTTTATCTGGTGATTGTCGGGCATAAATGAACCCAGTCCCTGATCCTTTTTTGCGGGTATTTCGTCTCTTGTCCATGTAATTGGATTGATGACAAGTGCGGGCTTACGTATGAGAATAGGATTACCACCAGGTGATATATCGGGTGATTGTGTGTTGAATGAGATAAGAACTCCTGTGTCGTTCGGCCCTGTTGCAAATTTAAGTTCAGGGTTATTGTCCATGTACTCCTGAGTAACGGGATAACCGATTGCATAAGCGGCGATCATACGCTTATACACTGCAGGGTTCTTGACTATGTGAGGCAAAAGAGTGAGCATGACCATTGTCCCCTGAGAGTGCCCTGCCAGAATAAACGGCCGCCCTTTATTAAAGTGCTGGATATAGTAATCAAAAGCTGCAATGATATCATGCGCCGGTACACCATCGGTGAATTTGATCCGTTCGTCGTCGTGCAGACTTACAATATAAGCGGCATCGGCCTGGCGGTAATAAGGAGCGTAAATATTTCCAACTGGTTCAAATGCCGACGCCTGCCACCTATACAAGATGCTTGCGCCTTCAAGCATGCTGGCATTATTAAGAGCACAAATATCAGGCTCGCTTTTGCTTGTCTTCAGCCAGGCTGTGGGATAGATGTAAAAGATATCAACCTCTTTTACTGGTGCCGGCAACGAGAGCCAATGATCTGCAATTGAGTAATCGGTGGGAATTATCTTTTCCGCCAGTCTTTGCAACTGCTCATGCCGGGGCGCTTGGTCTCGATCGGTGCTATCCGCATTGGGAATAACCTGTGCTTGAAGTTTTTGTGCTGAAAGCGCAAGCCCAACGGCTAAAAACAGTATTCCCATTGCTCTCTTCATTTTATAGATATCAGATGCGTAATTTATACGTTTAAAAGGGGCGGGGGCATCTATCTGTTCAGAGGAAGTCGTCCGACTTTACTATTTGAGCTACGGGACAAAGACCAAGCGGAGGCCAACAAAGTTGCTCTTGTGGACGGGGGGATTGTGGAGACGAGAAACAGACCGACAGTACTCGGCATCGGAGTGCCAGCTCCCTCCAAGATTTACAAAGTATAAACAACTTCTGTCAGACCAACTTTCTGTCCATTCCCTTACATTACCAGCCATATCGTACAGCCCCCACTTATTCGGCTTTTTCTGCCCTACAGGATGGGTCTTGCCTCCAGCATTGCCTTTATACCAGGCATATTCTCCCAAACGGCTTACATCATCACCAAAGTAGTACTCTGAAGTGGACTCTGCACGGCAGGCATATTCCCATTCAGCCTCAGTTGGCAAGCGGTAGTTTTTTTTGCCGGAAATCGAATTAAGTTTCAATATGAAGATTTGAACGTCAGCATGGGAAACTGTTTCTACCGGTAAATTCTCACCCTTGAAATGGCTTGGGTTATATCCCATGACCCCCTCCCACTGCTGCTGGGTAACCTGGTACTTGCCCAGATAAAAATCTTTATCATTCTTGACCTCATGCGATTCCATCCTGCATGTGCCTGCAAGAATCGGGCAAAAATCAAAATGTATCTCTGAGCCTGGTAGATTTTTAGTGACCGTCATCTGTTTTGTGA
>SZXZ01000001.1 GCA_005843835.1 Chlorobium sp. | reverse complement strand
ATAAATGTTTCACGTGAAACAATTCGCGACACATGTATGATATTATAGTTGCCGGCGGCGGCCATGCCGGTTGTGAAGCAGCATTGGCTGCAGCAAGGATCGGGTGTTCGTGCCTGCTTATTTCGTCAGATCTTACAACGATAGCGCGAATGTCCTGCAACCCCGCTATTGGAGGGGTAGCAAAAGGGCAGATCACCAGGGAGATAGACGCCCTTGGCGGGGAAATGGCGAAAGCAATAGACGCAACAGGGATACAATTCCGAATGCTCAACAGAAGCAAAGGACCCGCGATGCACTCCCCGAGAGCTCAAGCTGATAAAGCTATGTACTCTCTGTATATGCGAAATATTATTGAGCAGGAAGATAATATCGATCTTCTTCAGGATACCGTTACAGGGATTGACAGCTCCTTCGGTATATTTAAGGGAGTAGTGCTATCATCAGGGCGAATTATATGCGGCTCAGCAGCTATTCTAACATGTGGAACATTTCTCAATGGACTGATTCATATAGGAATGAACCACTACCAAGGCGGCAGAACTATTTCGGAGCCTCCCGTTTATGGGCTTACAGAAAGCCTTATCAGTCTCGGTTTTTCATCAGGAAGATTAAAAACCGGTACTCCTCCACGTATCGATTCACGCAGTGTAGACTACTCGCTTGTTCAGGAGCAAAGTGGCGATGAAGAGCCTGTAGTGTTTTCTTTCAAGACCACTCCGCTTATAGACCGTAAACAGATAAGCTGCTTTGTTACGAAAACCACACTTGAAACTCATGCTATTTTAAAGAACGGATTTGACAGATCTCCCTTATTTACAGGAAAAGTCCAGGGTATCGGTCCAAGGTACTGCCCGTCAATTGAAGACAAAATATGTCGTTTTCCTGACAAGGACAGTCATCATATATTTCTTGAACCAGAAGGACTTGATACGAATGAAATGTATGTAAATGGATTTTCGACATCTTTGCCCGAAGATATCCAGATGGAAGGACTACGCAGTATTCCCGGCCTGGAAAATGTTAAAATGATTCGTCCGGGTTATGCAATTGAATACGATTACTTTTTTCCTTATCAGGTCAACAGAAGTCTTGAAACAAAACTTGTTGAAAACTTATATTTTGCCGGGCAGATCAATGGCACCTCGGGATATGAAGAGGCCGCAGCTCAAGGGTTAATTGCCGGTATTAACGCAGCTCTAAAACTGCGGCAACGTCCTCCAATTCACTTGAAGCGTTCTGATGCATATATAGGAGTACTTATTGATGACCTCATTACAAAGGAAACTAATGAGCCCTATCGTATGTTCACTTCCTCCGCAGAACATCGTCTTATGCTGCGCCATGATAATGCAGATATACGCCTTCACAATTTCGGTTATTCAGCAGGACTTGTTGATAACGATACCTTTGTTGCACGATGCAATAAAATATCGTGTATTGAAAAGCTCAAGCAATTGTGTCATAATAACAGACACTCTGCTGTCGAAATAAATCCGCTGCTCATCAAACTTGGGTACCTCGCTGTTACGACATCGCAACATACACCAACCTTACTGAAAAGGACCGGTATTTATCTGCATATGCTCCTTGAACTATCGCCTTCATTCAGGGATGCTGTATATGCTATAACAGATGATCCATCAATATTTGAGCAGTTGGATATTGATCTTAAATATGAGGGCTATCTTAAACGAGATACCTTAATGGCCGATAAAATACTTCGTCTTGATTCCCATCAGATACCAACATCTTTTCAGTATGACAGTGTATCTGGCCTCTCAAATGAAGGTCGTGAAAAGTTAAAAAAACATCGTCCTGATACTATCGGTCAGGCATCAAGAATTCTTGGTGTCTCCCCATCGGATGTGTCTGTACTCATGATACGTCTTGGGCGTTAGATGTCTGAAGTGTTTCACGTGAAACATATTGTTTCAATTTACTCCTTATCATTCTTTTTTTGCATTTATGGAAAGCATCATTAATGAAATAATGAACAATGATTTATTGTTCGGTAAGGATAAAGAGGAATGTATTGTTGGCATCTATCAGCTTTCTGATACACAGATACGAGTATTTAATCGTGACGGGAACAACGTCAGTTATCATGATGAGCAGTTTTTTCCATTTTTTTTCTGTTCTGACGCTTCTTTGCTTGATGGATTTGTTCCGGAGGACCGTGATAAATTTTGGCTGGTGCCTCTTGGCGGTTCAAATTTTTTTAAATGTCTTTCGATTTTCAGGAACTGGAAAACCTACAGAGAGGCAATTGATTATGTAAATCGCAAAACATCAAGAGAGGTTGCTGACGTATCTGCTGAAAATGTTTCGTCTGATAACAGCTCTCTTATCTATAATAAAGGGGACGCTGTAACTCAATATCTATTACAAAGCGGCAAGACTCTCTTTAAAGGAATGATATTTGATGATTTGTATCGCCTGCAACTCGATATTGAAACCAATTATAACCCATCAGGAAGTTCAGGTTTTGGCAACGATGAGGTAATTATTGTCTCTCTTTGCGACAGCAGGGGATGGGAGTCAGTAATCCACTCTAAAAACAGAACTGAAAAAGCGCTTCTTGAAGAGTTAATTGACTTGATCCAGAAAAAAGATCCTGATGTTATTGAGGGGCATAATATTTACAGTTTTGACCTTTCTTACCTACAGCGCAGATGCGAACTAAATGGTGTTCCATTTGCAATAGGTCGCGACAGAATGCTGCCGAAAACCTATCCTGCGAGCATACGTTTTGCTGAAAGAAGTATTGATTATCCCTTTTTTGATATCCCCGGCAGACATGTTATTGATACACTTTTTCTTGTTCAGAGCTACGATATATCAAAACGGTCAATGCAGAGTTATGGACTGAAGGCTGTTGCAAAACATTTCGGTTTTGCTTCACCCGACAGGACTTATGTTGAGTATAAGGATATTGCTTCTCTCTGGAACAGTAACCATGAAAAGCTGTTAGCCTATGCCCTTGATGATGTCAGGGAAACGAGATCTTTATCATCACTGCTTTCAGGAAGTAATTTTTACCTTTCCCAGATGCTTCCCTATACGTACGCCATGACTTCTCGAATAGGACAAGCTTCTAAAATTGAAGTTCTGCTGGTGCGTGAATATCTCCGGCACAAACAGTCGATTCCTAAACCCTCTGTCGGTCAACAACATTCCGGCGGTTATACCGAGGTGTTTCTTAAAGGAATTCTTGGCCCTATTGTCTATGCTGATGTGGAATCACTTTACCCATCTATAATGCTGTCATACAGTATTTGTCCTAAAAGCGATGAACTTAAGGTGTTTCCGGAAATTCTCAATGAATTGAAAGAACTCAGGTTTAAAGCCAAGCATAAATCAAAAGAGGAAAAAGAAGGTGGCAATACATCGTTAGCCTACAATTTCGATGCTATGCAAAGTTCTTTTAAGATTCTGATTAATGCCATGTATGGATACCTGGGATACAGCGGAGGAATTTTTAACGATTTTAATGAAGCCGATAAGGTAACGTCGACCGGACAAAGCCTTGCAAGGAAAATGATTGTTGATTTTGAAGCAAGAGGATGCAAAGTAATAGAAGTTGATACGGATGGTATTCTTTTTGTGCCGCCTCCTGACGTTATAACCGAATCAGCAGAACGTGAGCTCGTTGGTGAAGTTTCTTTACTTATGCCGCAAGGCATCAATATCGGCTTTGACGGGCGATACAGGAAAATGATTTCCTATATGAAAAAGAATTATGCCCTGCTGGGGTATGATAATATCATGATCCTGAAAGGGTCGTCCTTGACGAGCAGAAGCGGTGAAAAATTCGGCCGGGACTTTGTGCGAAAAGGATTTGAATCGCTTTTAATCGAAGACATACAGGGACTCCATAATCTTTTTACAGAATACCGGGATAAAATTCTCAACCATGAACTGGATATTTCAGAATTTTCAAGAACAGAAGGCCTTAAAAATTCTATAGAACAATATCATGAAGATGTAAAATCGGGTAAACGATCAAAGTCAATTACCTATGAAATTGCCATTAAGGCCGGATTAACCGTCAGAAAAGGAGACAGGATCACCTATTACGTAGCGGGTAGCGGTATGGGAAGTGCTTCGTACGATAAAGGAAAACTGGGGTCTGAGTGGAAAAAGGAGAGCCCTGACGAGAATACTCACTTCTATCTTAAACGCCTCGATGAATACTGTCAGAAGTTTCTTCCATTTTTTAAACCTCAGGATTATAGCATGATTTTTTCTGCAGATACATTATTTACGTTTTCAACGGACGGTATAGAACTGCAAAGAGAAATCAGGCATACTGAAACAAATCATTCAGAGGATGAACTTCCTATATTATAGGATACCGATCGAAGGAACTCTCAAGGATTTTTTATTGTAGTATTATTGTAACTTATTTATTTATAATCATTTCACAGATATTAACATGGTAGACGATAACGTTCTTCGAATTACAGATGATGTCAGCTGGATAGGTGTTTTAGACCCTGGACTGATAACTTTTGATATTGTAATGGAGACAAAATACGGAACAACCTATAACTCGTATTTTATTAATGCTGAAAAAAAAGCAATAGTTGAAACGACAAAAGATAAGTTCTGGCCTGCTTATCTTGCTAAAATAAAGCAAGTAATAGATCCTGTTGATCTTGAGTATATCATTGTTGACCATACTGAACCCGACCATTCAGGTAATATTCGTAATCTGCTTGCGATAGCTCCCAATGCCACTGTAGTAGGCAGTGGAAATGCTATCAAGTTTCTCCGCGATCAGACGGGACATGACTTTAAATCGCTTGTTGTTAAAACAGGTGATACGCTTAGTCTGGGAAATAAAACTCTTCATTTTATTCTTGCGCCAAACCTGCACTGGCCTGATACCATTTACACCTGGCTTGAAGAGGACGGCATTCTTTTTACCTGTGACTCATTCGGATCCCATTTTTGCAATAAGGAGATGTTTGATGATGTGGTTGGCGACTTCGATGATGCATTTACCTATTACTTTGATTCGATACTCAGACCGTTCAGCAAATATATGCTTCAGGCTATAGAGAAGATTAAACCACTGGATATTAAGATAATCTGCCCCGGTCATGGTCCTATCTTAAGGAATAACTGGAAAAAATATATAGATCTTTCGTGGAAGTATGCCACAACCGCTATTGCACTTCCTAAAGACAAAAATATTTTTATTGCATACGTATCAGCATATGAAAATACTGCAATTCTGGCAGAAAAGATAGCAGACGGACTCAGATCGTCATGCGACTTCAACATCGATATTTGTGACATTGAAACCATTCATTTTTCAAAGCTTGAGGATAAAATTGCACACTGTTCAGGTATTATTGTCGGTTCACCAACCATAAACCAGAATATTTTACCTCAGATTTATCAGCTCTTTGCCGCTATTAACCCTATTCGTGACAAAGGAAAGCTAGGAGCAGCATTTGGTTCTTATGGTTGGAGCGGGGAGGCTGTAAAAATGATAGAAAGCAATTTTACCATGCTTAAACTGAAGGTTTTTGATCAGAATATAAGAGTGAAGTTCAAACCGCATGAAGAGGAGTATCAGCAGTGCAATGATTTTGGAAAAGCTTTTGCGGAGAAAATGATTGAAATTTATCAGCTGAGCTGCGATCTGTAACTTTATATTTCATGTAAAAGCCGTAGTGGGAATACATTACGGCTTTTTTTATTTAAAAATAATTTCTTCTACGATTGCACTTTCTAAAGAAGCATTGAGTTTTGCCAGAATATCCTGTTTACGGAAATTAAGTTCCATTCGCCAAACAGGATTTTTAACCTTTATGAACAATTGTCCATTTGTAAAGCGTTCAATACTGGTTGCAGTTGCAATAGTTTCCCCAACCACAGAATTCCATATCTGAAGTGTTTTATACTGCTGATATGCCTCTACAAAGCCTAAAGACTGGCACATATCGCCTATAATAGCTGATATTTTTTTGGGGTTGCTGGTTCTTGACATGGTTATAGTTACCCTGTAGTGGCCGTCAGTGATGTAATGATGACATCGATATCAAATTGATATTACGGTGCGACCTTTTTTCTGCTGAAGTGATAATAGTCTGTCCGCAGTTTTCGAGAATACTAAAAACATCTAAACACCTCGACCGATCAAGTTCACTGAACATATCATCAAGCAGGCAGATGGGTTTTTCACCGAGGATTTCTAAAAAATACTGATACTGTGCAAGCTTGAGGCAAATGAGAAAAGTTCTCATCTGACCTTGCGATGCATATTTTTTTATCTCTCGTTCATTAAGCAAAAAAACAAAATCATCACGATGTGGCCCGGTCATTGTCTGAGCACGCATAATCTCCTGGGTTTTTGTTTGTTCGAATTTTTGAAGAAACAATGAATAGAGCATTTCAACAGGTGTCTCTTCGCTGATTTTACCAAGTGTTGACCGGTAGATTATGCCAGGAATCTCATTGACAGATAACCCGGTGTACAGTGTATTGAAGTGATTAAAAAAAACAGCTATAAATTTAAGCCTGACATGAACGATTGATGCGGCGAGTCTTGATAGATTTTCTGTCCATAACGAAAGCATATCGTCATGAAACGTATTCATAGCACTCATTTGTGACAGCAGCGCATTTCGCTGATTGAGTACTCTTCTGTAATCTATAAGATCATTAAGGTAGCGCAGGTCGCTCTGACAGATAGCACTATCTATAAAGCGCCTCCGTTCAGCGGGCGCACCGTTAACCACAAAAATTTCCTGAGGTGAAAACGTAATGCAGGGAATTCTACTGATATGCCGTGAAAAGGGTTTTATATCACTGTTATTAACGGTAATCTGTTTTTCTTTTTCTTTGGTATAGCTGATTTTTACCGTAATCAACCCATTCTGTTCATCAATGAAACTCCCATTAAGCAAAAAAAAGTCCGATGAAAATAAAAGAGACTCAATATCTGTTGCGCTGACAAATCCTTTTGTCAGCGCACAGAAATGAATTCCCTCAAGAATAGAGGTTTTTCCCGACCCATTTGGTCCATACAAAAGATTAATACCTTCTGACGGTTCAAAAGTTAACGACCGGTGATTTCTAAAATTTTCATAGGTTATACGTCGCAGTCTCAATAATATTCCCTAACCCTTCAATTATTTATCCTTACAGGCATAACCAGAATAATCAGTTTATCGTCCTCTACTTCCTTATGAGGCTTAAAAATGACAGCTGTTGTTGGACTTTTAAGCTCAATACGTATTTCATTATCATCCAGATGAGCAAGAGCTGCTTCGATGAATCTTGAATTAAAACCTATCGTGATATCTTCGCCAGTGTATTGACATGCTAATTCCTCCTGAGCTGCCTCACCTTCGTTGGTATTTTCCGCCATAACTCTCAAGAGTTGTCCCTCAACCACCATCTTGATATCACCAATACTCGAAAACCGGCCTACTCTTTTTACAGAATCATAAATTATTGAACGATCGATAATGAGATGCTTGTCGTGCTCAACAGGAATAACAGCATCATAATTCGGATAAGGTTCAACAATAAGAGCGGCATCAAGCACAATATTTCCACTGATAAAACGTACAAAACGGCGATCCGCATCAATACACATTGTAACCGATTCGTTTTGCACCAGTTTCTGAAGAATTGAAAGAACTCTCGCCGGTACTACAAATTTCTGTTTTTCGTCAATATTTGTTGAGGAGCTCTTTCTGCATCGTACAAGACGATGGCCATCTGTTGATACAGCAGTAATTATACTTCCTTCAAGTTCAAACAGGACACCCATCATAGCTGGTCTCATACCATCAACACTGCAGGCAAAAAGAGTTTTTTGAATCAGGTCAATGAGTTCTGTTGTGGCGAGTTCAAGAGATATGTCGTAGTTCTTTTCATATTTCTCATGTTTACTCTCAAACTGGCAGGGTATTTTATACTTACCCTTGTCGGTAGTTATATGCACTGTACCATGATCACTTATCTCCTGTCGTTCGATAACAAAGGAAACTGAAGTATCGTACATACTCCTTAAAAATTCCTGCAGAGTTCTGGCTTTAATACCAATATTTCCACTATCTGATGTTTCAACATCACTTTTAGCAGTTATTGATAGTTCACCATCTGTAGCAAACAGCGTCAGACATCCCGACTCAAGAGATAAATGAACATTTTCAAAACGCGCATCAATGGCTTTTGCTGGAATTGCCTGTGCTACTTTACCAACGGCATCCTGCAGTTGACGGATTGAGGAAGTTAATTTCATCTGCTCCAACTTTAACTATTTAATATTTATAAAAATTGTTGTTGTTGTTGATCGTGTTGATATCTGGATAAGTTATGTTTATTACTTTTTAAAGCATTTAATAATAACAGGATAAAAAAAAATTTCCAGCTTTTATTTTGTTTACAACCGGTGGGCGTAACCTCTTATGATTTGTTTAAGGTATGTTGATAAATATTTTTTCATGACAGTCGTGTTGATAACAGTGCGGTTGTCAAGATGTAGTAAACATAAACCCAACAGGTTATAAACATCGGGGATTACATGGAACTGATTTCTATTCTTTTCTTGATTTCCTCAATTTTTTTTCTCTCCTCCGTCAAGGACTCAACTCGTTTTGTTATCGTGTTAACTGCGTGGATCACTGTTGAGTGATCTCTTCCTCCAAAATGAAGCCCTATTGTTTTTAATGATGACTCTGTCAAATGTTTTGAGAGATACATTGCCATCTGGCGACCCACAGCGATTTCCTTTTTTTTGGACTTACCTTTCAGGTCGTTTGGGGTAATAGAAAAGTAAGAGCAAATAGCTTTTTCTATTGTATCCAGTGTAAGTCGTTTTGTTGTATGCCGTATTATATCTTTAAGGGTAGTCTTGGTAAACTGTAAGTCTATCTCTCTGTGGTCAAGCGATTGGGCCGCGAGAAGTTTTACAATACAGCCTTCAAGTTCTCTTACATTTTCGGTGATATTGGTCGCTATAAACTCAATAACAGCTTCATCAAGATTAACGCCGCTTTGATGTAATTTGCTGAGAATAATTGCTTTACGAGTCTCATAGTCCGGCGGTTGAATATCCGCCGACAACCCCCAGTTAAAGCGTGAAATAAGGCGATCCTCTATTCCCTTGATGTCCTTTATAGGCCTGTCAGCAGAGAGTATAATCTGTTTGTTCGACTGATGCAGGGTGTTAAAAATATGAAAAATCTCCTCCTGAGTTTTTTCCTTGCCCGAAAAGAATTGTATATCGTCAATAATGAGGACATCAATAGAGCGGTAAAAGGAGGAAAATTCCTGAATTTTTCCATTCTGGATGGCATTAACGAAGTCGATAGCAAATTTTTCGCTCGACACATAAAGCACTCTTTCCGAAAGCCTGTTTTCGCGGACGCTATTGCCGATAGCCTGCATCATATGGGTTTTGCCAAGTCCTACTCCACCGTAAATAACAAGTGGATTAAAGGCATTTTGACCAGGGCTTTGTGAAACGGATTTAGATGCGGCAAAGGCGAGTGAATTACAGTCACCCCTGATAAGGGTGTCAAAAGTATACTTTATGTTCAGATGTGTTTCAAACCGCGCAAGATTACGTTCAAAAGCTTCAGAGTTTTTTGAGCGTTCAGCGGTGTCCAGACCTGCTGCTGCAAAATCACCATTAATGGTGTTCTGCTGTGGTAATTCGATAGTTACCGGTTGTCCCTGAGATTTATCAACAACTATTGAATACATCAGTCTTGCATCAAGACCAATGACGTCTGTGAGTGCCTGCTTTAAGAATGAAGAGTAATTTTCTTCGATCCATTCATAAAAAAACTGGCTCGGCACCTCTATTGTAAGCTCACTTCCGGAAAAACTCAGCGGTTTTATAGGAGAAAACCAGGTTTTAAAAGCGAGAGGATTAATTTTTTCCCTGATGGCATTGAGGCAGGCGTCCCAGATTTGATGCTCCATGGTTATGTTTTTCTGAGCATTGGTTTGCGGGTATTCCGGAAACGCTTTTGACGTAACTTTCAGCATAAAGGACAGGAATTTGGGAGGTAAGAATCGAAATCTTAAGCGCCATCAACATTTAGTGTTCACAAGTTAGTGTTTTAAGTGGACAAAAAACAATTTCCTTTATGAAATTCCTTTCCTATAGAGAGGGTTTTACAGGCTTAGTTTTCAACATCATAATACATTATAATAAATGCACTTAGCTATAAACCGAAGAAAAGTAGTCAACATGTGTTGATTCTTTCAAAGGCACGGTTCGTTTGATGTTTTGGTGTATAAATTTTTTTTATCAACAAGTTGTCAACATTGTGGATAAGTCGTTGTGTTAGTAAATAATTTTTACGACACGTATTGTTTCGATCAGGTTAAAATTGCGCTGGTTTAGCAGGTAATTACTATCAGGTATTGGATGTATTTGTTAATGATTGTTCATTATGCTAAATTACGCGCCCTGTATTTTTGAATTTTTAATAAGTGTGGAGCGATAAGCGATGAAAAGGACCTTTCAACCTCGGAATAGAAAAAGAAGAAACAAGCACGGTTTCAGACAGAGAATGTCGACCAAGAACGGCAGAAAAGTATTATCGGCAAGACGGGCAAAAGGACGCCACAGTCTTTCGGTAAGCAGTGCTATGGGTACAGCGGGACAGTAAGTTATCGAAGGCGTCAACCGTGTGTTAAAAGGTTGACTGATGAAAATAAATTGCTCCTTCACGTTTTGAATAAGTTACACGTCCACACTCTGCGCAAGCATGAGATATTGAGGAAAAAACAGCAGATTTCGCTCCTGTTCAGGGATGGGAAAAGTGTGAGAGGTGATTTTTTAAAAATTGTGTATGTCTTTCTCGATCCTGAAAGCAATTCGGCGCCAGGATGTCCGGTTATTCTGTTTGCAGTGAGTAAAAAAACAGTCCCTTCTTCTGTTCATCGCAACAGGGTAAAAAGAATGATGAAGGAAGCTTACCGTCTTGAAAAAACAAGTGAAGAGCATAAGGTGTTTTTTTCTCATGAAGAAAGTACTGCCCGGTTGCTGTGCATCGCTTTTCTCTATACGGGAAGAAGGAAAACTATACCTGGTCTCGAAGACTTCAGGCCGGAGGTCAAAAGATTATTGCAGCATATTACCCCTTTCTTAAAAGAGTGACGGCAAAGATGTCATTGACAATTTGATATTGTGGCGAACATGCCGGGAGATTTGTTACCCGGTTAAAGGATGAGTGAGCATGATCAGCTGGAGGTTTTTTAATCAGGTCCCGATAGTGGTGATTAAATTTTATAAGGCGTTTCTTTCGCCTTTGCTTGGTCCGTCCTGCAGATATTTTCCTACCTGTTCAAGTTATGCTCTTGAAGCTTTTCAGCAGCATAACTTTTTTTATGCATCTTGGTTATCGGTTTGGCGCATTGTACGGTGCAATCCCTTTTCGAAGGGAGGGTTTGACCCTGTACCATTGAATAGAAAAAGATTTTAATAGTAAAACAAACGTTAGAGGTAATGGATAGAAATTCAGTAACCGGCCTTGCGCTTATTGGTTTAATCATGATTGTCTGGCTGCAGTTTATGTCGCCCGAAAAAAAGCTCATGAAGCCTGTAACTGCTGTGAAAACGGAAAAAGTAGAAAGCAAGGTACAGGAGGCTCAGGTATCCGCAATTCCTGCAGCTGAAAATTATGGTGTTTTTGCTCAGGCTGCAGGTGGCAAAGAGCGGGTGATTAAGGTTGAAAATGATGTGTTTCGTGCCACTCTTTCATCAAAAGGCGCGACCTTAAAGTCACTTGTGCTTAAGCACCATCTTGACAGCAACCATAAGACGTTTGACTTGGTAAGCAATGACAAAAACGGAGCACTTTCTTTATTATTTCTGACAAAAGAGGGTAAGAAAATTGATACCCGCGACCTTTATTTTCAAAGCGTTACACTCGACACGCTCCATACGGTAGGCGGCAAGGAGAGCTATGCGGTACGATATCATCTTGATGTTGCTCCTCAGCAGGCTATTGATATTACCTATCTGTTTGGCGGAAAAAGCTATAAGGTCGATTATGACGTCAAGCTGACAGGATTTGGCAATGCACTTGCCGGTAACGAATATCAGCTGCAGTGGGACGGCGGACTGCTCTATTCAGAAAAAGACAGAAAAGATGAGTCGCAGAGTGCGGTTGCGTGCTCGTACCTGGGCGGAAGCATGGTTAAGCTTGCTGCAAGCAAGGAGAATCAAGCCTATCGTGAAGAACAGTCAGGTGAAGCGAAATGGGTTGCTGTGCGTAATAAGTACTTTGTAGCTGCACTTATACCACAGGGGCGCTCGGAAGGTATTTTTCTCGATGGAAAGCGTAAGGCTAATGAGTTTGCCGATTATGTAGTGGCTCTGAAAATGGGAGTCCCCTCAACGTCCGGTGTTGTAGATAATCGATTCAGCTTATACTTGGGACCGCTTGACTATAATATTGTCAAGGCACAGAAAGTCGATCTTGAAAAGATCATGGACTTTGGATGGGACTGGTTGACAAGACCATTTGCAGAGTATGTTATTTTACCGGTTTTCAGCTGGCTGAATACGTTTATCAGCAATTACGGACTGATCATTATCATTTTTGCCCTGCTGATAAAGCTGGTAACCTACCCTCTTTCAATGGCTTCTACGAAGTCAATGAAAAAAATGTCGGCATTGCAGCCTGCGCTTAAAGAGCTTCAGGACAAGTACAAGGATAATCCTGCAAAACTGCAGAGTGAACTTGGCAGGATATACAAAGAAGCCGGGGTAAACCCACTTGGGGGATGTCTGCCGGTGATGTTACAGATGCCGCTTCTTTATGCTATGTTTTATGTTTTTCGTTCGTCAATACAGCTTCGTCAACAAGGTTTGCTTTGGGTAAAAGATCTTTCAATTCCTGATTCCATCCTTGATTTTGGTTTCAGCATTCCCATGTATGGCGATCATATTGCAGTTTTTCCGATTCTTATGGCGGTAACGGTGTTTGTACAGCAAAAAATTACACCTACAGCACAGACTAACGAGCAGATGAAAATAATGGTGTACATGTTCCCGGCCATGATGCTGTTGTTTTTCAACAATATGCCTGCGGGACTCGGTCTGTACTATTTGATGTTTAACATATTCAGCGTTGCTCAGCAGTTTTATATCAATAAAACCACCACTGCTGACGATTTACCGAAAGTGAACCTCGGCACTTCTTCTTCCAGTTCATCCTCCAAGCACAAAAAAGGGGGATCTAAAAAGTAAGCATAAGTATGGCGCTGATTGAGCAGGCTGACGTATGGCTGTTTCAGCTGTTGAACCTTCATCTGGTTCATCCTGCAGCCGATGATCTTATGGTGTTTCTCACCAGTGAGTCGCTTTCAGGCCATATTTATATACTCGCCGCTTTATTTATCGCTGCGAGAAAGGGCAGAGAAGGCGTTGCCATCATTTGCCTCATCCTGCTCGCTGTCGGACTCGCTGATTTTGTGGCATCAGGCCTCTTTAAACCCTTTTTTCAGCGTGTCCGTCCCTGCTATGCCCTCGAGCATGTCCGCCTGCTCATTAACCAGCCAAACAGTTATTCATTTGCCTCATCCCATGCGTCGAATTCTGCCGCTGCCGCTGTTATAACATGGATTTTTTTTCATAAAGGAGAGTTGATTGAAAAATTATTTACAATCATCATGTTTCTCTACGCCTTACTGATAGCATTTTCGCGGGTATATGTAGGCGTCCACTATCCCGGTGATGTCCTGACGGGAATGGTGATAGGCGTGTTCAGTGCCGCGTTGGTCTATTTGCTGGTTTCATGGTTGTGGAAGAACATTATTCAGGTACACTTCATGCGTTACGACAACTCTTGCAATGGCTAAAGAGCGGTGGGGCGTTGATCTTGGGGGCACTAAAATCGAGGCGGTTATTCTTGACGGTTCCATGAAGCCTCTTGTACGCCGCAGGATTGCCACTGAAGCATCAGGAGGGTACCGGCATATCCTCGAGCGAATAGAGCACCTTGTCGGGTTGATCTCCCTGGAGTCGGGCCTTGTCACACCGGACGTAATCGGTATCGGAACCCCAGGACGATATGATCCTGAACCAGGGGTTATGAAAAATTCCAATACGGTGTACCTGAATGGCTGCAACCTTAAACGCGATCTTGAAGAAGTTCTGAACAGGGCTGTTGTCATAGAAAACGATGCCAATTGTTTTGCTCTTGCCGAATCTTTTCTTGGTGCAGCAGCAACAATCATGCGTGAACATTCGAAGGCTGCTTTTGGCATAATACTTGGCACCGGTGTTGGGGGAGGGGTTGTCTGCGGTGGAAAAGTGCGGCACGGAGCCCATGGTATTGCCGGTGAATGGGGTCATAATGAACTGATACCAAACGGTGAACTCTGCTATTGCGGTCGTAAGGGATGTGTTGAGACGGTTATATCAGGTCCGGCACTCGAGAGGTATTATCAGCAATTAAGCGGTCGATATAGTCCGCTTGAACGGATTTCTGCCGAAGTTGAATCGGATGCAGCAGCAGCGGAAACTATTGAACACCTGTTGTTTTATTTCGGCAAAGCACTAGCACAAGTGCTTAACATTCTTGATCCTGATGTCTGCATTCTGGGTGGCGGGGTCGGGCAGGTTGAACAGTTATACTCACAAAAAGCTGTCAAAGCGATCGAAAGGCATCTGTTTAACAGCGAACTCAGAATTCCCCTACTCCGCCCACTTCTCGGAGACAGCGCTGGTGTATTCGGTGCCGCGTTGCTGACCAATAATTTGCTGATTTGATTGTTATATGCTACATTTTGATTAATATTTGAATTATTGTAGTGTATAAATAACAATTATGGTTGATATCGAAGAAGTTGGTGAGCAGCTTCGTGCCCGGAGGAAAGCTTTGGGGATGTCGCAGACAGAGGTGGCGGCTCTTAACCGGGTAAACCGGGTTACGCTGAGTCGGCTGGAAAACGGAAAACTGCCGGAAATCGGGATAAGAAAGGTTATGGCAATCTCTGCTACGCTTGGCCTTGAGCTCACCCTTAACGTTGCTTCACAGCGCCCTACCTTGCAGGATTTAGTTAACGAGAAGGAGGCCTAGAATGCTGGATGTCTTGGTCACTCCCCAAGTTGTCGGCTCTCTGGATCGCCACCCTGCTGAGCGCGGAGCTTTCACTTTTGCTTATCGCCCATCAATTGATGAGGGCAATGATGTCTCCCTGACGATGCCATGGTCTCTTGAGAGTTATCACTACAAGAGTGGGCTGCATCCGGTTTTTCAAATGAATCTGCCGGAAGGACGCTTGCGCGAGTCGATAGAGCTTTCGTTGAGAAAGCGTGTTGAAGGTTTTGATGCACTCTCCCTTTTAGAGGTTGTTGGCCGCTCCCAGATCGGGAGGCTGCGGTTTGCCAACGATCCTGAAGTGATTGACCAGGTTCCGCTGCAACGGGTTTCGGAACTGGTGGCTTATGATGGGGCGGAGGATCTTTTGCGTGATCTCCTGGAGCGCTTTTCTATGGTTTCAGGTGTTTCGGGTGTGCAGCCAAAGGTATTGATAAGGGATCAGGAACAAAAAGATGCTGAGCTCTACCCATTGGACCAGTCGAGGGTTACGGATAAAGGTGCGACCCATATCGTCAAAGGCTGGAATGCGAACGAGTATCCTCATCTTGCGGCCAATGAGTTTTTCTGCATGAGTGCAGCCCGCCTCTCCGGGCTGGAAGTGCCGGAGTTCTTTCTCTCTGAAAATAATCAGTTTCTGGTTGTCCGCCGGTTTGATCGAAGTGAAGAAGGGATTTATCTGGGGTTTGAGGATTTCTGTTCCCTGAACGGCGTCGGCACGTCGGAAAAGTATGACGGAAGTTATGAAAAACTTGCGAAACGGATTCGGCAGTTTGTTTCACCGGCACTTCAGGCTTCAGCTTTTGAAACCTTTTTTCGCTCTTTTGCTCTCTCATGCGTCGTAAGAAACGGTGATGCCCATCTTAAGAATTTCGGAGTACTCTACGGTGCGTCGAACCATGAAGTACGCTTCGCACCCGCCTTTGATATTGTTTCAACCAAAGCTTACATCAAAGGGGACTCTCTTGCACTTACCTTAGGCGGCAGCAAGCGCTTTCCGACACAGAAGCGCCTTATTGCATTTGCACACATGCACTGTAATCTTCAGCCCGCACGAGCAAAACTCATTCTTGAAGAGGTCGGCAATGCAGTTGCTGAAACTGTATCGGGTGTGAGGCGGCACATATCAGATTATTCAGACTTTAAGCCTGTCGGCGAGGCAATGCTCAGTGAGTGGAATGAGGGGCTTAATGGTCTGAAGTGATGTTCAAAGAGAAGAATAGGACTGATAAAAGACGGGGTTTGCGGGGTGAATGATCTTCATGCTTTCTGCACAAAAACATATTGTCTTGACGCCATTTTCAGGATTTTGCTGTTGGCCAATATTTCCCTTGAAATAGTTAATCCAATGGATTACCTTTAAAATGAATATTACAATTGTAGAACTACCGGAATTCATTCGCAAATCAGAGAAGATGCTGAATGATGATGAGCATGATTTTCTACTCGCCTTTCTTGCAGCAAACCCAACGGCAGGGATTTTGATTCAGGGAGCCGGGGGCGTTCGGAAATTGAGATGTGCAAAAGGGAACAAGGGAAAAAGCGGTAGCACTCGCATCATATATTTCTATCCTAACCTTACTATGCCACTTTTTATTTTAACTGCGTTCAGTAAAAATGAACAGGCAAACTTGACCAAAGCACAGTGAAATGAACTTGCCGGGTTCACAAAGCTATTGATCAAAAACTACAAGGCAACCCATGGATAATGTATTTGATAGTATAAAAAAGGGGCTGGAAGAGGCTGTTGATTATTCTACAGGGAAAAAAGTATCGGTAAGGGTATTTCATCCGGAGCCGGTCAACGTCAAGAGTATCCGACAGGAAACAAACCTTACGCAGGAGGAGTTTGCTACAGCATTCGGCATCAGTGTCGCCACCCTGAGGCATTGGGAGCGGGGGGATCGAAAACCGCATGGCCCGGCATTGGTGCTGCTCAATCTTGTCAAAAAAGCACCCGACACCGTATTGAATGTTTTGAACAGCTGACTTTCCCAGTGAAAGTCTAAGCGCTGGTAAAGGCTCTCCCCTCTACTTTTTATACCTCAGAACGTTATTGGCTCATCAGAAAACAACCATTTTTATTCTGACATAATCAAAAAACGATATTGGGTTACATGAGGTCTTATTGTTCAATAAGAGC
>SZXZ01000097.1 GCA_005843835.1 Chlorobium sp. | reverse complement strand
CCGTGTCGAAGATCCGCCTGGTCCATAATGTCGTCATGTATCAGGGTAAAGTTATGGAGGATTTCAACAGCAAGCCCAACATGGAGAGCATTTTCAGAAGAACCGCATATCGCTTCTGAAGCAAGCAAGGTCAGAAAAGGACGAATTCTTTTTCCTTTTCCTTCAAGAATATATCTTGCCGGTGCATAAAGGGTGGCAGGAATCTCTTTATCGAAACAACTTCCCAGAGCTTTATTTATCCTTGAAAGATAGAGGTGATACTTTTTTTCTACAAGTTCCTGTGTAATGGGCATATTCATTATTGTATTGTAGTCAGGTTTTAATGATAAGGCTCTTATTGCGGAGTTGCTCAATATTGGCGGCTCCGGTCAGGAACATTACTGCTCTAAGATCATTCAGCCATGCTTCAAGGGTTGTTTCAAGTTCACCATCATGAAGGGCTTTAAGAATATACCTTGCCGATGCGGCAAGTCGCGCTCCAAGTGCTAATGATTTTGCGATATCAATACCGCTTTTAATACCACCTGAAGCAATAATTTCAATAGCGTTGTATTCAGGAATCTCTTGTTTGAGTGCACTGATGTCAAGGAGGCACTGCGCTGTCGGAATTCCCCAGTCCATAAGCTCATCGAGAGCCGGTATGCTGAAACGAGCATCCTGGCCAAACTGTCTTGTATAGCGCACTTCTTCAACTTTCTGCCAGCTTATGCCTCCGGCACCGGCAACATCAATAACTTTTACACCTGCCTCAATGAGCCGACGTGCCACAGATGACGATATGCCGCAGCCAACTTCTTTAACAATGACCGGTACAGGTATTTTTGCTGAGATGATGGAAAGCTGTTCAAGAACATTTTTAAAATCAGTATTCCCTTCAGGCTGAAAAAGTTCCTGGGCGGCATTCAGGTGAACAATCAGGCCATCAGCTTTAAGGAGGTCAAGCAAAATGTTGATGTCGTTGTCGGTTAGGCCTTTAGCAATTTCAGGAGCGCCGATATTTGCAAAAATCTGAATAGAAGGAGCGTACTTTCTTACAACAGCAAAACTTTCCCTGTGTGCTTTGTTTTCAAGGGCCTGCCGCATGCTTCCGACGCCAAGTGGAATTCCGAACCGCTCAGCAGCCTCAGCAAGGTGCTTGTTTAAAGCTGCGGCTTCGCTGTATCCGCCGGTCATTGAGGAAATCATCAGCGGAGCACCAATTTTTCTGCCGAGAAAGCTCGTTGAAAGGTCTATATCAGAGAACCTTATTTCAGGGAGCGCATTATGCTCAAAGTGAAACTGCTCAAGCCCTGTCGTTTTCCGGTTAAATGCAACATCGCAATTCAGGCATATGTCAACATGGCTGTGCTTGCGCTCTATTGTTATATTGCTTGCTTTATCAATCATGCTGTTGCTGGTGCCAATAGGATATGATCCCTGTTGCAGGATTTGTGATACTTGATGTTAAAAGTATAACTTAATATAAAAATATACCATAACCTTTTACCGTATCTCTCAGTGGCTTTATTATGCTGAAAACATTGTTTGATATAGCAGTTCGTCATCTTCTCGGCCGTCGCCGCCAGACATTGACAACTATTTTCAGTGTTGCCATAAGCACTATGGTGCTGATTACAACGAATTCCCTTACAAGGGGACTCCTTGATTCTTTTATCGAAACCATTGTGAATGTTGCTCCACATATAACAGTTAAAGGCGAAAAAATTCACCCTATGCCGGTCAATATCCTTGAAGGTCAGAAGGATGCAACAGTAGCTTTTGTCGAAAATAATATTCAGAAGCTGGAGCGTGAAGAAGTGCGGAATTATCGACAGATACTCAGTGTCTTTAGTTTGCCTCAGTATGAAAAAAATGTTCTTGCAGCCTCTCCTTATGTTGAGTCACAGGTTATGGCTATAAAAGGCAGTCGCAACCAGCCTCTTCTTCTTAAAGGAGTACTGATTGAAAAAGAAGATGCCATAAGTGGAATTAAAAAAAAGCTGCTTGGTGGAGACATCTCTGTGTTTGAAAAAACACACAATGCGCTTCTTGTAGGGCGAACGGTAGCAAGAGATATGAATCTCAAGCTGAATGATGAGGTTATCATTATTCCAGCTTCAGGAAAAAGCAGGCAGTGCAAGGTGGCAGGTATTTTTTTTTCAGGTATTAATGCGGTTGATAACAGTGTTATGGTTTCTCTCAAGCTCGCTCAGATAATTGAAGGATATCCTTCAAACAAGGTTTCAGGTATAGCATTGAAAGTAGCTGATCCCTTTGATAACGCTCTTCTTGCTAGAGATCTTGAAAAAATTACTGGATATCGCTGCCTGACCTGGCAAGAGGAAAATGCAAGTATCCTTGTCCTTTTTGCACGTATCGGTTATATAGTTTTTTCTCTTGTGGCTTTTGTAGGGATCGTTTCCGGTTTTGGAGTGGCAAATATTCTGGTTACAACAGTTTTTGAAAAGAGTCGAGACATTGCAATAATGAAGTCTTTGGGATTTTCGGCCCTGCAGCTTGTCAGTATGTTTATTCTTGAGGGGTTTATTGTAGGCTTGGCTGGAGCTCTTGTCGGGGGAGTACTTGCTATCGGATCAATCAATATATTTGCCAGTCTTCCAATCGAAAGTTCACAAGGACCACTGACCAAAACCGGTTTCAGTATGTCCTATAATCCGGTGTATTTTTTCTTGGTGATCGGTGTAACAGTCCTCATCAGCACTCTTGCAGCTATTCTTCCCTCAGCAAGAGCGGCTAAACTTGAGCCGGTCAGTGTGCTACGGGATAGCAGTCTTTAAAAGTAGTTCCGCTCTTGAAATGGCGATTGTTCGGGGTGCTGCAGCAGATAAAGCTTGTAGTACAGACCTCTTTTTGCAAGCAGTTCCTGATGGTTTCCTGTTTCTCTGATAACTCCTTTATGCAGCACAATAATTCTGTCCGCTTTCTGAACCGTCGAAAGTCTGTGGGCAATAATAATGGAGGTGCGGTTACTCATCAAACGGGCAGTAGCCGAATCGATAAGGGTTTCAGTTTCAGTATCGACCGAGCTTGTGGCTTCATCGAGAACAAGAATTTCCGGATTGTAAAGAAGCGCCCGGACAAACGCTATCAGCTGTTTCTGTCCCGAAGACAGACCTGTTCCATTTTCAAGTACCTTATACTCATAATTTCCGGGAAGCTGATCAATAAACCTGTCAGCACCTACAATTTTTGCCGCATCACGTATTGATTCGTCAGAAACGCCAGGATTGCCAAATGCAAGGTTTTCTTTGATAGTACCCGAAAACAGAAAAACATCCTGCATCACAACACCGACAAGCTTTCTCAATGAATGTTCCTGTATCTCCTGTAGCGGAATACTATCAATGGTAACAGACCCCTTTGCAAAAGGATAAAGTTTTGAGAGGATATTGATAAGAGTGGTCTTTCCGCTTCCAGTAGCTCCGACAATTGCAATTTTTTCCCCATGTTTTATTTCAAACGAGATATCCTTCAAGACCCAGTTTTCCTGGTCATAAGCAAACCAGACATTGTTGAAGACGATGCTCTCCTTGAATGTCAATATATGATGCAGCTCGGACGGATCTTCTATACCTTCCTTTTCATCGAGCAGTCTGATTATGCGGTCTGAACTTGCGATAGCGGTCTGTATAACGTTAAATCTGTCGGAAAGATGCTGCAGGGGCCTAAAAAACAACCAGATATACTGCACAAACGAAATAACCACACCAATAGTAAGATCAGCTTTGAGCAGGCGGATACCGCTGTACCAGATCACAAGACCCGCAGCAGCAGCGCTTAAAACCTCTATGAGCGGGTAATAGATAGAGAAATAAAAGACAGTCCGAATATTTGCATCTCTGTGGTCAGCATTGATAGCCGCATATTTTCTGAATTCACGTTCTTCACGGTTAAACAATTGCACGATGGTTACGCCGGTAATATGCTCCTGAAAAAACGTGTTCAAACGGGCCAGATGGGTGAGGACATCCTGAAAAGCCGCCCGAACCCTGTTTTTGAAGGTTATGGTGGCATAAATCATCAGTGGAAGAATGCTCAAGACTATCAGAGTCAATTGCCAGTCTATCCATACCATAAGCACAACAATAAAAAAGAGCTGCAGGATGTCTCCGAGTATTGTGATTATTCCGCTCGAAAGCATTTCATTCAGCGATTCTACATCATTGGTCGATCGGGTGATCAGCCGTCCTATGGGGTTCCGGTCATAAAACCTTGAAGGCAGTTTTTGCAAATGGGTGAAAATATCCATCCGGATGTCGAAAACAGCTTTCTGGCCGATTATTTGTGTCCACCAGGTTGTGATATACTGTTTTACACCATCAAGAATAATAGCAGCGGCAAGAAAAATGCTTATTACAGCAAGTCCCTTGAGATCTCCCTTGGCTATATAATCATCAATAGCAATTTTGGTCAGGTAAGGCCGTAACGGTCCCAGAAAGGAACCGGCAATCGTAAGCGCAATAGCTGCAGTAATAAGAGCTTTATAAGGTTTCAGGTACGCTAAAAGGCGGGTGATAATATAGCGATCAACTGAGCCCTTTCTCTTTTTTTGAAGCGTTTCATCCTGTTGCGGCTTGAAACTTTTTTTTGTCGAGTCGTTACTCATGAAATATTCGGGGAAAAAAATACCTTTGCCAGACCATTCAAAGCTTATGCGCCCTTGTCTCTATAGCATGCTTCAGTTCGCCTGCAAGTTTATCTGCCTGTGCCTTTGTCGGCGCTTCCGCATAGATTCTAACAATAGGTTCAGTATTTGACGGCCGTAAATGAACCCAGCTATCGGCAAAATCAAGTTTTAGTCCATCAAGTGTGTTTGCCTTGGCGTTATGGTAATGCTTGGCAATATCATTAAATATTTTTTCAAGTGAACTACGGTCAGCTGAACCAAGTATTATTTTTTGTTTCGACATAACATAGTCAGGAAACTGTCGCCTGAATTCAGAAAGCAGCCCTCCGTTATTTTTTGTACGCCAGAGAGTGAATGCCTGGACGAAGAGCGCTATACCCGCCAAGGCATCCCTGCCATAGTGCAACTCAGGCAGAATTACTCCTCCGTTCCCTTCTCCTCCGATGACCACGCCCATTTTCTTCATGAGTTCAGTCACGTTGACTTCTCCGACTTTTGCACTATAGCATTCAACACCATACTTCTCTGCGATATCTCGCAGCGCACGACTGCTCGAAAGGTTATTGGCAACCGGACCGAGTTTGTGTTTAAGGTAAAAATCAGCACAGGCAACGAGCGTATACTCTTCTCCAAACAGCGAACCATCTTCACAAATTACCGCGAGCCGATCAACATCCGGGTCAACAACAAGAGCAAAATCGCAATTGCTTGCTTTGAGCGCCGCTATTGTACTCGATAGATTTTCTTCAATCGGTTCGGGGTTCCGGGGAAAAAGACCACTTCCTCCACATGCTACGGGAACAATGTTCTCTATACCGAGTCGGCTGCAAAGTTGCGGAACAACAGCATAGCCTGCACCTTCAACACAGTCCACAAGAACTCTGAATTTCTGGGCTGCAATGGAATCAGGATCAATACAGGGCAGTTCAAGCACTTTTTCTATATGCTCGTTATCATAACGGTCATTTTGAGAGATAGTCCCTATAGCATCCCAAACAGCATAGACAAACAGCTCTTTTTCGGCAATTTCAAGAAGTTCCCCAACCTCATCCCCACTTAAAAATTCACCATTGCGATTAAGCATTTTAAGTGCATTCCAAGCTACAGGGTTGTGCGATGCTGTAATAATCAAACCGCCATCTGCAGCTTCAGCGGTCACGGCTAATTCAACCGTAGGAGTTGTCGCAATGCCGATATCAATGACATCACACCCGCAAAGAGCTAAAGTATTGCTGATCAGGTTACCGATAGCTTTGCCAGTAGGCCTTGTGTCCCTGCCGATAACAATTTGAGGCTTTTTTTTCAGGGTACTGTCGTTGCGATCATTTTTTTTCTCAAGAACCCAGGCAGCAAAAGCCATTGCAAATGTGGAGAGATTTTTCGGTGTAAGACTTTCGCCAACAATTCCTCTAATCCCCGAAACACTGATCATCAGGCTCATAAGGTCCGCAGTTACTTGTGATAAAAATTTGGCGAAATATAAGAAAAAGACAGGATGTCATCTCTATAGGAATGAGGTATTATGGTGTTTGGACAAAAGTTCATCCGCCACATGCCCAGGTTTATATTTTCCTGTTTTCCTCGCTTCCCTTTTGATTTATTACCTGATTATTTTATATTGCAAACCGTTTGTTATTAAAACAATTTTATATCCTAACAGCACCCATATATGCCTTTACACAAATCGGCTGAAAAAAGACTGCGGCAGTCAGAGAGAAGAAATGCCAGGAACAGATCAAGAAAAAAAGAGCTGAAAGTTCTTGTGAAAACCATGCAGAAACTTATTGATACCAGTGCTGACAAAGCAGTAGTAGAAGTGGCTTATCGCTCAGCTGTTCAAAAGCTTGATAGACTCGGCGTAAAGAACTACATACATGCCAATAAAGCTTCCCGTAAGAAGTCTCAGTTGACACGTCTTTTAAACAGTTACGTGAAGCCGGAATAAAAATAAAAGGAAGAAAAAAGCCACATTGCTATAACAATAACATATTGGTATTTGCGTTCTCTCTAAGAGATCCGAAAGTTCTGTGGTCATATTTTTTTCTTAAGTTTTAAGGCTGGGATCCCATTAAATCTCTTTCATGTTTGCATATTTTCGCGGCGAGCTGACTTTGCTTTTGCCAGAAGAAGCCGTTGTTGAAGTTTCTGGTATTGCCTACAGGTTTCTGATTTCTGCAAGCACCTATCACCAGCTGCCCCAACCGGGCAGCGAAGTGCTTTTGTTCTCCCATCTTTCTGTAAGGGAGGATTCTTTCCAGCTGTATGGTTTTTTTAAGGAAGAAGAACGTCAATTGTTCCGTCTTCTTCTTTTAACCTCAGGCGTAGGGCCCAAGCTGGCCTTGGCAGTGCTTTCCGGATTGCCTGTTCCAGAAGTTCATGAAGCCATTCTCGCCAATTCCCCCGAACAGCTATACGGCATTCCAGGTGTTGGAAAAAAAACAGCAGCAAGAATTATTCTCGAATTACGAGATAAAATTTTAAAACTGCCTTCGGTTGGTGGTATAACTGCTCCGGCCAGAGTTCAAACATCCCATTTACGGGAAGATGCAATCAATGCTCTTGTAACGTTAGGATTTTCCAGAATCACGGTACAAAAAGCCGTTCTTGCCATTCTCGAGCAAAACCCTCAGCTCACCGTTGAAGAGGTTGTAAAATCTGCTCTTGTTTCCATTCACAACAGTTAGAATCTGCCAGTGACCTATCAGGAAGCTCTTGATTTTCTTTACCCGCTGCATCGGTTTGGCATAAAACCAGGTCTAGACCGGGTACATACCCTGCTTGAGTTTCTAGGTTCACCGCATAAGCGCCTGGGCCTCGTTGTTCATATAGCAGGTACTAACGGTAAAGGCACTGTGGCAGCAACACTTGCTTCTATATTCCAAGCTGCCGGAAAAAAAACTGCACTCTATACCTCTCCTCACCTGATTGATTTTACTGAACGCATCCGTATTAATGGTCAGCAGATCTCACCGGAATACGTTGCAGACTATTGTTCACGCATCAGGGAACAGGTGGTTACGAACCAATCGACGTTTTTTGAGGCTACAACAGCTATAGCTTTTGCCTGGTTTGCCGATGAAGAAGTTGAGGTTGCTATTATTGAAACCGGCATGGGCGGACGACTTGACGCAACCAATGTTCTCGATTCAGCCTATGCGGTTATTACAAGTATCGGTATGGACCATACTGACTGGCTGGGAGAAACTCTTGCAGAGATTGCAGCAGAAAAGGCTGCTATAATAAAAAAAGGCTGCAAAGCGTATACAGCCGTTACAGATCCGGAATCCCTTCTGCCAATCACAAAACAGTCTCAATTGTGTCACGTGCCGTTGCATGTTGCCGCAAAAGATCTGGTTATAACGGTAAATAGGACAGAGCTTGGGATACTTGATCTGGACCTCAAAACTGCATTAAGGCATTACCCGTCTCTTCAAGCCCCTCTTACAGGATCTTTTCATGCCTCCAATGTCTCTCTTGCCGTTATGGTTGCTGAAGACGCAGGCGTTTCACCTCAATATATTTATGCAGGTCTTGCACATATATTACAGACAGGTTACAGAGGGCGGCTTGAAAAAATTAATGCACGTCCAGCAGTGCTGCTGGATGTATCGCACAACCCGGATGGTATTCGCGCCACAGTTAATACCCTTCTTTCTTTCAGCGGCGCATATCACCATATATATGTCATTTTTGGTCTTGCCTCCGATAAGGATGCTGCAGCAGTGATTCGTGAGCTCCTTCGGTTGAACTGTTCTTTTTTGCCAGTAAATATTCCTTCTGAACGAAGTATTCCAGCAGAAGAACTGGGGTTATTATGTGAAAAAGAAGGTGGAGAAGCAACAGTATTCTCTACAGGTCAAGAGGCACTAAGTTATTTGCGTAAAAAATGTTGCGAGGATGACTTGATTCTTGTGACCGGATCTTTTTATCTGACAGGAAGTATGATTGCATCAGATATTTAATAAAGCATGGATATGAAAAACGTTTTTTTATTGAAAAAATTTTATATTTCAATCAAACCATCAAAATTCTTCACAGATGCAAGGGTATACCCCTTCCCTTAGATTCATAGAGTGATTATCCCATTATTTCAATTATAGATTTCCCCTGTCATCTTCTTTTTCCTGGCTTCCATGTCATCCGGTAAAGCGTTAAAGGTAATTCCCATTAATGATTATTGGCATCCGCCATTCGAATTGGACTTGTCCTGCAGAAGGGATGTCCAGTCCGGTTGCTTTCTTTTTTTTATAAATAACAAGTGTTGAATACAAGAACAATGTCGAACAATTCGGTTTTTAAAGGTCTGGACATCAATATGCTCCAGAAAAAAAAGGTTTATGAATTGCATGCTTTAGCCAAAGAAATCGGTGTAATGGCAGCAGGCCTCCGCAAGGAAGAACTTATTTTTAAAATTATTGAAGCCCAGTCACAAAAGAATACTGATTCTGAAAGTGGCAATGTTATGGTAAACACCGGTGTCCTGCAGGTTATACCTGAAGGTTACGGTTTTTTACGATCCGCCAATTATAACTACCTCTCTTCTCCCGACGATATTTATGTATCCCCATCACAAATCAAGCGGTTTAATATGCGTACCGGGGATACGGTATCAGGTCAGGTTAGGGCGCCAAAGGAGGGGGAAAGGTTTTTTGCTTTATTAAAGATCAACACCATTGATGGTAACGACCCCGAAATTACCAGAGAACGACCCTACTTTGAAAACCTCACTCCTCTTTTTCCTCGCGAACGTCTCAAGCTCGAAACGAAACAGTCCGAAGCCTGTGGACGCATTATGGATATTTTTACCCCTATCGGTAAAGGCCAGAGGGGCTTGATCGTTGCGCAGCCGAAAACCGGTAAAACGATGCTTTTGCAGATGATTGCTAATGCGATCATAAAAAACCATCCCGAAGTTTACCTTATCGTTCTGCTTATCGATGAACGTCCAGAAGAGGTAACAGACATGGCCCGCAGTGTTCCGGCAGAAGTGGTGAGTTCAACCTTTGATGAGGATCCTGAACGTCATGTACTGGTTGCAGACATGGTTCTCGAAAAAGCAAAACGTCTTGTGGAAGTCGGCAGAGATGTGGTAGTGCTGCTTGATTCCATAACCAGACTTGCAAGGGCGCATAACACCATCATTCCTCACTCTGGAAAAATACTTTCAGGTGGTATCGATGCCAATGCGCTTACCAAGCCAAAACGCTTTTTTGGCGCGGCTCGTAACATCGAAGAAGGCGGTAGTCTTACTATTATTGCAACCGCGCTTGTTGATACCGGTTCTCGTATGGATGATGTTATTTTTGAAGAGTTCAAAGGTACAGGCAACATGGAGCTTCTGCTTGATCGCCGACTTTCAGAACGCCGGATATTTCCTTCCATCGACATCCTTCGTTCAGGTACTCGAAAAGAAGAGCTTCTGTTTTCACAGGAAGAGCTTTCAAGAACATGGCTTCTCAGAAAGTATCTTGCCGACAAAAACCCTATCGAATGCATGGAGTTCATGCGCGAAAAAATGGCAGACACCAAGGACAACAAAGATTTTTTCAAATATATGAATGCCTGAGGTAACCCTTCTACGGGGCTTTCGGCTATAAGCCGGTTAAAAGCCCCGCCACAACCGTTTATGTTGTTTTATTACCCTACAGACACCCCATAGGTGGCTTCATGCTGCCACATCTGTGGCTGGCAGGGATATGGAGTCAACAGGGTTTCCCTGAAGGGCATTATAAGCCATACAAGATCTTGAATTTCAATATTTTGGAGGCCTTTGGAACCCATGCTTAAAAGAATAGTCATAAGGGGTTCAAATACGATGAATTTCTGTTTAGTGATGAAATAAGGTTTGTAGGTTTAAAAAAACTTTCTATATTATCTGCCTTTAAAACAAGAGGAAAGAC
This sequence comes from Chlorobium sp., assembly GCA_005843835.1. Lineage (GTDB taxonomy): Bacteria > Bacteroidota > Chlorobiia > Chlorobiales > Chlorobiaceae > Chlorobium. The sequence continues at coordinate 5,125 of SZXZ01000097.1, read as the reverse complement.
ACTTACTATATGCCCTGCGGAAAAAAGAGAAAACGCCATAAAATGGCGGTACACAAACGGAAAAAAGCGCGCCGTAAGAACAGGCACAAGAAGCGCCAGAGATACCAGAATAAGTAAGTTCCGGTACTCTCCTGTACCCTAGTTATAGGTTGAGAATATAGCTCAGTCGGTAGAGCATCTGCCTTTTAAGCAGAGGGTCGAAGGTTCGAGTCCTTCTATTCTCACTGAAATATTTTTATTTCAGGACATAGACAAGCCCGAGTGGTGAAATTGGTAGACACACTATCTTGAGGGGGTAGCGCCGAAAGGTGTAGGAGTTCGAATCTCCTCTCGGGCACTTGTTTTTGATAAAGCCGCTTTTAAGCGGCTTTATAATTTCCCCCTGCAAAAGTTTTATTATAATACTCGTTTCTGCCATAATTGCTTTTTCTGATAATCAGGAAACAATTCAATGAATATTGCCGTCTGTGTCTGTCAGGTGCCCGATACTGCCTCAGTTATTGGATATAATGATGGGGCAATAGACTATTCAAGAGTTCATGAGGTCATGAATCCCTATGACGAATATGCCCTTGAAGAGGCTGTGCGTCTAAAAGAGCAATTTGATGACAGTCTGGTCACTGTTTTTTTCGTAGCTCCTGAATCGTCTAAAGAGGTACTTCGAAAAGCTCTTGCCAAAGGTGCGGACAAGGCCGTTCTGGTCAGTTGCAGCGCAGTTGTATCAGACCCTTATCAGATAGCTCACCTACTTAGTCAGGCCCTTACCGACTGGTATCAAGCCGTGTTACCCGATATAGTATTTTGCGGAAAGCAATCTACAGATATTCAAAGTGCACAAGTTCCAGCGATGCTGGCAGAAATGTTGGGTATTGCATCGGTCAATAGTATCAGTGTCCTGAACGTTGAAGAATCGTTTCTCAGTGTAGAGCGGCAGATAGAAGGTGGAACTGAATATATTGATGTACAATGCCCCGTAGTCCTCAGTGCCGACAAAGGCTTAAATACTCCCCGTAACACCAGCGTCAGAGCCGTTATGGACGCGCGAAAAAAAACTATTGACATTGTACCGGCAAGCTATCACCATGAGCCATTTGTTCTCATGACTGACGTTGTCCCCCTTGAAAGAAAAAAACAATGTTGTATGGTTTCCAGCGAAAACGAGCTGATACAGATTCTCAGTCGTGATCATAATGTATTCTGAAAGGGTCGCAACAAGCACAGGTAAAGCGTGAGATGAACAAATACCTCGTATTTCTCGAACAACGGGACGGCATTGTAAAAAAAGCCTCTATAGACGCCTGGAACAGGGTCCAGGAGCTTGCACGGTTACAACCATATGCAGTAGTGTCAGGAATCATAGCAGGGATGGCAGATATCCGGCAACTTGATGGTTCAATAACGGGAGACGGGGTTATTTTTTTTGCAAAAAATGAAAGCCTCAACCGTTACAATCAGGAATATTATACCAGACTGGTTTCAGATATCTTTCAGCATGAAGCCTGTGATGCCCTTTATTTTGCCGATACAGCAATGACGAGAGATCTTGCCCCCAGACTTTCTGTACGTCTTCAGGCATCATTACTTGCAGGCATCCCTGTCGTAGATGGTGAGGCAGCAGGCAGTTGCAGAAGACCGGTCTATTCAGGCTCACTCCTGGCAACGTTTGTTCCCAGGCGAGAGAATAGGATTTATATCCTCTCTTCACGCATAACAGCCCGGCCTGCCTCTTCAGACGGTCATATTGATTTTATGGATCTTGCCCCGCAGTGGTTAACTGCTGGCGATATGTTTCCGGTTGTTCGCCGACTGGTGATGCAGAAGGGAAGCCCTGATGTAGCTGAAGCAGACATTATAATTGCAGGGGGCAGGGGAATGGGAAGTGCAGAGGGCTTTGTCCTCCTGGAGCAGCTTGCTTCACTTCTGGGGGGTGCTGTGGGGTCAAGCCGCACAGTTGTCGATGAAGGATGGCGACCACATGCCGAACAGGTCGGGCAGACCGGCAAAACGGTGACATCTTCATTGTATGTTGCATGCGGAATATCGGGAGCCATCCAGCACCTTGCCGGAATAGGGTCTGCCGGTATTATTGTTGCCATTAACAGTGACCCTCATGCCCCGATTTTCGACGTTGCTGACTACGGTATTGTGGGCGACGTTCATGTTGTGTTGCCAAAACTGTTCGATTCGCTAAAGGAATTTTTGAAGAAGAAATGATTAAAGGTACTTTATGGTTAATAAAAAATGGATGTGAGAGTGTACATCCCAGGAATGCATAAATATTTTTTTATACAATGCGTAAACTTCAAGTTGATATTCTTGGACTTTCAACAAGTCCACATACAAACGGGGCTTATGCTCTTATCCTTTACGAGCTCGAGGGTAAGCGCAAGCTTCCAATTATTATTGGCGGGTTTGAAGCACAGGCAATTGCTCTGAAGCTTGAAAATATTAAACCTCCAAGGCCCTTCACACATGATCTGTTTAAAAATATAGCCGACGTTTTTCATCTGCATGTCAACGAAATTATTATTGATGAACTGCACAATGAGACCTTTTATGCCAAGGTAGTCTGCGAAGTCAACGGTGAGGTGCATGAAATTGACGCCCGTCCAAGCGATGCCATCGCCATTGCCGTCAGGTTTAACGCCCCGTTATTCGTAACAGAAGAGATTATGAATGAAGCCGGTATAAAAGAAGAGCAGAAGGAGGAAGGCGAGGAGGAAGAAGAAGAGATGCTGCCAACAGAGGACGTCGCACCCGTTCAGGTGAGTCCCAATTTGCGGTTTGAAGAACTGCAGGCGGCACTTAATGAAGCAATAAGCAATGAAAACTATGAAGAAGCCGCCAGGCTTCGTGACGAAATCACACGATTGAAAAGCAGTTCCTGAATATCCTCTATACTGTGTCGATGCAAAAAGGAGGCCAGAGCCTCCTTTTTGCATCGACAACTTTTACAACCAGATTTATTTTACTCAGTCATTAGCCCCGCCGAAACTGAACGTAAAGCTGAACCCCTGCTGTTTCTTGTTTGGAACACTGTCAACAGCATTGAACCCGTACCCGTAATCAAGTCCAATCTGCCCGATAATAGGCAGGTAAAGGCGAAGTCCAAGGCCCGCTGCTTTTTTGAGGTCTGAATAATTGACCGATTGTGTGGTTTGCCAAAGATTGCCGGCATCAAAAAAAGCAAGTGCATAAATGCTTACAGACTGCGACATGGTCAATGGATATCGCAGTTCAGAACTGAACTTCGAATAAATTTTACCGCCATACAACGTGGATGAAGAATCATTCGGGTAGAGATTTGTTCCAAGGCTCCGGTCGTTATACCCTCTCAGCGGCACCGTAGGCAGTGTGGACATTCCACTTCCACCCATGTAAAAATATTCGGTGTAGGGTATGTAATCATTGTCAGTAAATGTTCCGAGATAACCTTGCTGCGTTGAAATGTTAAAGACAAGTTTGTTGGTGATCGGGAAAAACCAGCTTGAGCTTCCAATGATCTTGTAGAAATCAACAGTGCCAGGCAGTGGGCCTCCGGCAAGCTCTGCTGAAATCGAGTTTTTGCTGCCTTTGCGCGGATAAATTGGGCTGTCAATGCTGTTACGGCTGAGCGTCTGAGTTATTGAATACTCCTCTGCCTGGTTGGGCGCATTTGCCTGTGATGCATATAAGCTTAAAAGTCCGCCTGTAGTGTTCAGGTATTTCAGTTTCCAGTTGACCGCAAAATAATCGTCCGGCCACGTCAGACGTCTTCCTATCGACATCGTTGCACCATACTGGTCCGTGATAGTCGGGTTGTCTATGCTGTCATTGGTATAGTCATAGGAACTATGGGTCTTGAACACCGAAAATCCAACAGGAGTAGCGGTTCCAAACGCCCATGGTTCAGTAAATGAGAGGCTGAGAGTATTGTAGTTATTGCTGCCGAACTGCCATTGAAAACCAAGTTTCTGGCCGTCTCCGTGCGGGAGAGGCTGGTAGGCTTCCCGATTGAACGTATCCTTCAGCGAAAAGTTACTGAACGTAAGACCAAGTGCGCCAGTGAACCCGGTGCTGCTGTAGCCGACAGAAGTGTTAAAAGTATCGGTCTGTTTTTCACTGACATTATAAGTCAGCTCAACCGTGTTGTTTTCAGGATTCGGCAAAATATCAGGAGTAATCTGCTCCGGGTCGAAGTAATTGAGCATGCTCAGCTCCCTTATGCTTCGCACTACATTCTGGCGGCTGAACATGTCACCAGGAATGGTGTAGAGTTCCCTGCGGATTACATGATCCTTAGTCTTGGTATTCCCTTTGATGTTGATGGTGTTCAGCTGAAACGGCTCACCTTCCCGAAGCGAAATATCAAGATCTACCAGATTCGGCTTGACGATTTTCTCCTCAAGTTTCGCTTTAAAGGACAGGTATCCCCGGTCAAGATAGAGTGAACTGATATCGGAGTTGTCCTGAGAGTAATTCAGCTTTTCCTGAATCAACTTTGCATTGTAAAGGTCACCTTTTTTGATTTTAAAGGTGTTATTGAGAATGTCCGTTGTAGCAAAATCCTTTGAGTTGCCCGACCATGTTATATTGCCGATAAAATATGGCTGGCCTTCATCAAGATAGACGTCAAGAAAGAGCCCCTGTTTATCCTTGGTATAACTTATCTCATCGCGTAACACCCTGGCATCGCGGTAGCCGTTATTCCGGTAGAACTCAACCAGCAGGTTTTTGTCCTCATTGAATTTATCGGTATCAAGTTTCGGAGTGCCAAAGATTTTGCGCCACCATGAATTTTGATGGGTTTCATTGAAAACACCTCTCAGCTGTTTCTGGCCAAAAGCATTGTTACCGTGAAAAGTGATTTTTTCGATTGAAACTTTTGTGCCTTCAGTTATTGAAAACAGGGCATCAACATGGTTATTGGCATGTTCCTGTAAGCGAAAGGTAGCTCCAGCCGTCAAATACCCTTTTGATGCATAAAGTTTTTCGATTTTATTGACAACCGTAATTAAATCCTGCTGGCTTATTTTTTTGCCTGCAACAAGAGAAGCTTTTCGCCGCAACTCATCATTGTCAAGCTTTTTATTTCCCTCAAAGATCACTTTGTCCAGTACAGGCAGTTCCTTGACACTGAATTTCA
>SZXZ01000121.1 GCA_005843835.1 Chlorobium sp. | reverse complement strand
TTATCCCAATTTTCTGGTAATTGTCCTGTAACGCTTTCAGCAGAAGCAACCTGCCAAAAAGGGTTGCCTGACGGTCCTGCCAGCGGTTGTATCGCAGTATTGAAGCATGATGCCCTGAGGGAATCATGGCAAGATAGGTGTCGGTAAGTCTCTGTGATAGCATGCTTCCGTTATGAGCATAATAAAGTTCTGCGCTCAATTCGGACAAATTGCCTGGCACTGTTTTAACGGGGTGCTGTGGTTGAATCAGAAAATGTATATGAACACTTCGGGCATTTTTTCAGCGGCTTCGGTCGAGGATCGGAAGCAACGAGAACAAGTGCGCCTATAAATGGCGTTAAAAAGAGACTGCAGAAAAAATAGCCCCAAAAGCCAAATTTTCTGTTTGAGCCTATGAAAGCAATGACAAGACAGAGAATAAAATAGATCAGCTGAATAATCATGAGCTTTTCTCACAGAATTGAGTTCTCTTGTACATAAACGCTTTCAATGGCGCCATAACAACCTCCTGGCTCTTATGGCGCTTGTATTCTGAGGGTGAAAGAACAATACTCTTGTATGTCAATTTGAGCTTACTGGCTCTTCTTTTTTCAAATCGGCCGCCACATTTTTCCCTTTAGTGAATTGTTCTGCAAAATAACTTTTCACTTTGGATGGATCAAGATCGAGGAATGTACCGCCTGACTCGAAGTGCTGGATAAATACCTTGTAAATGGCATAGGTTGCCGCACCTGAAATAACCGGCATGGTAACGGCTCCAGTGGTCTGACCAATCAATGGAATGCATTTGATCAAACTGGCCAGGGTACCTCCTAATGCTACTGGTATAAAACCTCCCAGCAAGGTTGTGATAACCGATTTGCCGATATCGCGACGGAACGGGACACCATATTCTTTGGAGACGGTCCTGATCATATCGAGCTGCACTCCTATTAATGCAACGAGATCAACTATGGGTAGTGGAACGAGTCCAACGCCCATTGATGTAATGATATGATTTCTGGCATGTTTCCAAAGTCGCTGGTCGCGATCAAGTGTATCGTTGACACTTTCTGATACAACTTCGGCTGTAGCTTCAACAGCTTCATCTTTCATAAGTAACCCCCTTTCGTATATCGTTATGTAAAGTTGATCTCACTTATCGAACTTATTACCATTTGACTACCTTATTACTAGTGGACTACTTTAAGATATGAAATTAACACTAGCGAAAGAAACGGTTCGTGAATACGGTTCAATTGTTCGAAACTTTTTTATGGCAGCAAGACAGGCATTCCTCGATTAATCTGATAGAGATATAATGGTTTGTCTTCAAGATTTCCATCACGGTCGAATTTATAACGTCCGTTAGCGCCTTCCCATGCATCGGAATACCGAATTGCATACGACAAGTCGAGCGGGTTCCTTGAACCTGTATACTTGATTGCTTTAGCAAGAATATGCATGGCATCGTAGGCCTGGGCAGCCCAGGTATCGGGGTACGTTCCATACCGTTTAAAATATTTGCTCACAAAAGCCTGGTTTTCGGGAGTCATAGATTTAACGCTATAAAAATCAAAAAACATTGCTCCTTCGTAAGCCAACCCGGCATGGTCGCGCATTTCAGGAGTATCGCTAAAGGCACCAATGACAGGAATGTTTAACCCGACTTTTCGAGCATGACGTAAAAAATCACCAGCTACGGGCTCGAGTCCGCTAAAAAATATCAGGTCGGCATCAACCCTTTTCAGTTCGTTAACCAGCAAACGGAAGTCCACTTTATTTTCGGAATATGACCATTGATAGACTACTTGTACCGGATACTTATCAAGGGCGGCTTGATACTGATAGGCCAGGTCATCACCATAGGCATCTTCCTCCCAGAGCACTATAACCTTTTTGCAGCCACGTTGTGATGTCATTTTGGCAAGCTGCTCTGCAATTCGGTCACTGGAGATGACGGTTCGATTGATATACTTGAATCCGTGTGACGTCATATCGGTATTGTTGGCACCAATCATGAGATGCAATAGCCGGCTTGACTCGAAAATTGACGAGGCTTTTATGGCCGGTTCGTCATCGTAGTACCCTATGACTGCGCTCATGTTGAGCGTATTGGCAAACTCCTTGGCTATATTTGTTTGCTTTTCGGGATCAAACCCGTCGTCCCGTATAACCAGACGAAGTTTATATGCGCCTGCGAGTTTATTGGTATTGATTTCATCTAAAGCAAGTTGAAGGCCATTTTTCATGCCATCCTGATTTACTGCAAATGGCCAGCATATACCCACCACGACCTCCTCGGATGGCTGGCTCAACACATTGAATCGCCATATTCCCTTATTTTCATAGGAAATAAACTGAGACCAGATAACGATAGCAAGTATGCCAATTCCTACTCCAATAAAGAAAATCTTCTTCATGTGTCAATCTTTGCCTAAAATAATCGGTAGGCCTGATTGCCCAGAACCTATAACCACAACCTTGGCATTTGGAGATTTCGACAATTCCTGTGTTGCTCGGATACCTTCCCACTTGAGCACTGAAGGGGTTAAACTTTTGTTTACGGTATCATTATAAACCCGAATACCGTCTGACTCTATCTGCAAGCGTTCTGATTCTTTTTTTGCAATTGAAAGTCGGTAGACATATTCGCCTTCACGTTGCTGCTGGACCATTTTGTCTTCGATGGCACGGGAAATTTTGGCAGGAAGAGTAATTGATTCAATCGGGACGTCATCTATTTTTACGAAACGTGCGCCGAGATGAATTTTGGACTGCTCGCTGACCAGCATCTGGATGGCTTTCTGTGATGTGTAGATTTCTTCGGGTTTGTATTGTCCGAACAGTGTGCGGATAACTGATCGCACATCAGGGCGGATTGCAACATTGACATAGTCCGGTCCAACGATCTGGTGAAGCAATGGGAGGGTGGATGGTTCGAGGTAATACCGTATCGTGTATTTTACATGGACGGTCAGTCCGTCGAACGTTAAAACATCAATCTCATCAACAAATTGCTGCTTTCGGGTGTTATAAATGTACATCCTGTTGAAGGGCAATATAACGTGCAAGCCTTCAGGATACACTGTATCTATAACTGTACCTGCGCCTAACCATCTCCACAAGACGCCGCGCTGGCCTGAGTGGATGGAGATGACAATTCGATCAAAAAAGAAGACGAGAACAAGACACAGCACCAAACCGACTGAAATAATCGGCAGGAGATGTTTTCTCAAGAAAGATTTGCTGTTGGAACTGAAATTAGCGAGCCATTCACGAAGTGATTTCATTTCAAGCATTCCCTATTATTTCTTTATAGCCGACAGCTGTTTGTATATACGAATTATATGCATTATATAGAACAATAGCCTTATTATAACTACAAACGACTCACGATATCCAAACAAAAATTCTGTGCAAACTTACGAGTTTTGAGTCTTTAAGTTGCTATATATTCTTATTATAAATAAAAATTAGTTTAAAAAATAATAGGCGCCTTTTTAAGGATTACTATTTTTTATACCGTGAATTAGTCGCTATTTTACTCCGGATCTCTTAATGAATAACGAGTTATCGTTGTTTTTGACCTTGTATTTTCTCGCAATCCAGCCTCAAGAAACGATTGCACTCCGAAGGAAGAGGTTAACTTATTTGTAACTGAACCCATCGAATCCATGCCCTCAACAATTAGCAACTGCACTCATTCCGCTATCGAAGCGCTCCAAAACGGAAGCCGCTCAAGGCTGCACTTCCCTTTGATAACTTCAAGGCCTGCCTGCTACGATTTGAAAGGCTTTGTGCCTTTGAAGTTTGACAATAACCTGTCTGATCAACTGGGTGTTGACTATCCGATCAGTGAACAGGTTGCCTCTGAGCTTGTGCTTGGGTCGGAGTGGTTTACGAAACTTTTCGATAATAAAAATCTTGTTCCGGGTGATTATTACGTCGAGGGTTTGATCGATTGTAATGAGGAACTGGAAATTCATAATTATACCGGCCTCTGCCCTACTAATGTTCTTGAGGTTTCGCCATCGGCAGGGTCGTGTGCTGTTGCATGCCAGTATTGCCTGGTTACTGATGGCAATCATATTAAGCCAATTACTGTTTTTAGCAATTATGCGGAAAAACTTGGGAATTCGCTTGAACGCAACAGGGATAAACCTTTATTTTACTATTTCTCTCCCAAAACCGAGGCTTTCTCGGAACCGCACCTTTTCAATGGTATTGCTCACGATATAGTACGCGCTTTTATTCGACACTTTAACCGCTTTCCTGACTCTGCGGTTCGGATTTTCATTGCGACCAAAGCTGGCCCTCAGCACTTGCAGGTGCAGCATAAAGGTGACTCTCTTTTTTCGCTTATGGGTCAGATTGCATCGAAAATTCAGCTGAATGGAAGCATTGGAATCATGCCCGGGTATCTCAGGGATGTGCTGGAACCAAATGCCGCTTCGATTGAAGAGCGCCTTGATACTCTTGTTCAATGCCGCGAACTGGGGATATATGCTGAGTCTGTGCTGTGCCAGCCGCTGATGCTGCCTTACCTGACTGATGAGAATATCCACAACTATTTTGCTCTTCTTGCATCTGCCGGTGTTCGAAATATCAAGCCGGAATTTCTGACTACTGAAATCAGAAATCTGGTTATCCTTGCTCAGTATATCAATCACTTTGACCCTGGCCTGATTGGGGAGTTTTTCAGACCGTATCTGTCTGAAGAAAATCAGAACCATATCAAGCAGCGTTCGAGGCTGGCTCCTGAGCGGGGCGTATGTGTTGAATATCTTAAGAAAATTAAGGTTGCTGCTGAGGAGCATGGTATAACTATCAGCATCTGCAACTGGGTAAAACATGAACTGGGTGCAAAGGCTGAATGGGTTCGCTCTATCGATCGGGCATCGGCGGCTAACGGTTACCGCTGTCTCGGGTACCAGACTGCTCTATTCCCTGATAACGAAGGCGCTCGCTGAGGATGCATGCATTATTCCGGAAGAATACATGAACATTTCAGGACATTAGCGCTTAAGCAGCCGTCATCGCCTGCGGTTATTACTGACAGCGGTTTGGTGACCTATGCGGAACTGGATGCTGCTGCTGAAAGAATTGCCGGGGAACTGCTTAGCCGAGGAATTGAAACCGAGGAAGCAATCGGGGTTCTGACTGAGCGTTCGGCAGGATTACCTGCTGCTTTTGTCGGAATACTTAAGGCTGGTGGAGTTTATGTGCCAATGGTTGCGGACCTGCCTCAGGCCCGGCTTGAAAATATTGCTGTGCAGGCGGGTATTCGGCGTATTATTGTGCTTGATGGCATAGAACTTCCGCAGGTTCTTTTTAGCGCCCTTATCAGTAATGGCGCTCTCTCTTTTTCTGACGGAGTTATCAGGCCGGAGACATTATCTGAAGTCACGCAGGAACATGGGTTACCTTCGGAACAGAGCTCCCGGTCAAGCGATTTAGCTGCTCTTCTTTTTACTTCAGGGTCTACGGGTACACCTAAAGGGGTGATGATTCGGCATGATGCCTGTTTGAATATGGCGGTTGGGCATATTGCTGCACATAACATATGCTGCAAGGATCGCATTCTGCTTTCGAGTTCGCCCGGGTTCATCCTTGGATTTCGTGAACTCTGCCTGCCTTTGATGGCTGGTGCCGCTTATGTACCTGTTACTCGATCAATAATCGACAGCCCTGAACTTCTGCTTGCTCTTATGGAGAGGCTTGGGGTATCTATTGCAATGTTTACGCCGTCTTATCTGCACTTGCTGAACAGGGCTGTGCCGAAGGGGTTGCGCTGCATTATTACTGCTGGCGAGCGACCGAATGCTGATGATGCCAGATATTATGCTCGATATGTGGAGTATTGGAATATTCATGGGGCGACGGAGGTTTGCGGTACGATCTGCATGCATCGTGTGGTTCCGGATGATAATGACAGTATTCCGAGTGGACGGCCTTTTGCGAATACTGCTGTTTATCTCCTGGATAAGGAAGGACGAGAGGTTCCGAAAGGTGAGGTTGGCGAACTCCATGTGATTGGGGTGGGGGTTTCGCCCGGGTATTTAAAACAGCCTGAATTAACCGCTGCTTTTTTTGCAGATACGCGCTATGGTCGTGCTTTTCGATCTCACGATCTTGCCCGTTGGAACATAAACGGAGAACTTGAGACGCTTGGACGGGCAGATAATATGGTCAAAATTTCAGGCCAAGCTGTTTCGCTCGGTGATATTGAAACTACACTTCAACGCCACCCTAACGTAAGGCAATCGGCTGTCCTGTTTGTTAATGGGCGCCTTTTTGCTTGTGTGGAGTGTCATCCTGAACATGAGGATCAAGCTGTTGACTGGCGTGAGTTTTTGGGGCGGACTCTCCCTTCTTACATGATTCCTGCCCAGGTTGCGGTTGTTGATGCCATACCTCTTAACGCTGTCGGCAAGGTTGACCAAAAGGCTTTGATGAGGCTTATGGATTCCTTTATCAGCGCAGATCTTGATCTGGAGGGCGGAACGCTGCCGAAGGGTGAGCTGGAACTTGCCATTGCTGAAATCTGGGAAGAGCTCCTTGATGTCCGGCCAATCATGAGGGAACATAATTTTTTTGCTGTCGGCGGAACAAGCCTTATGGCTATTGCCGTTAGTCAACGGTTGAGGTCGCTGGGGTATGATGTATCTGTGCAGACAATCCTGACATCATTGAGGGTTAAAGATTTAGCTGCACAAATTTTATCGTTGAGGGAAGAGCCGGCGGGCGTAGATGATGCAACGCCTGTTGAAAATATTGCTACTTCTGATCAGCAGAATTTCTGGATTGCTTCAGAAATCGGCGCGGCACCAGCGGCTTCCCATATTGTGAAGGTTCTGAAAGTCTCGGGCCGATTGTTTACACCGGAGGTCTGGCAATCGGCGTGGTCCCGGCTTGTAGAACGGCATGCGGCTTTGCGGTCAGGGTTTTATCAGGACGACAATAATGTGCTGCGCTGGCGGACTCTCGCACTGAATGAACTGCCTGACTATCACTTATTTTCTGTGGACCACTGTGCTACGATTGATGAGGCGAGTGTGATTGTGACATACTGGGCAGAGAAGCGGTTTTTGCTGACCTCTCCCCCTTTGACGAGAGCGGGCATTATTTCAGTTGATAATGAACATGAATGCCTGTTCTGGTTTGTCCTGCACCATAGTGTTGTGGACGGTACTTCAGCCCGACTGATTCTTGAAGATATGCTTGATCTTCTCGGTGGACCTTTGTTGCCGCCTGCGCCTGATGGTATAGCTCTGGCGAGTTATGCTGAACAGCACTATTTTGCCTCAACCCGGATGGCGAGTGACCGTGAGTTCTGGCATAACAGAGTTGATGCTCTTGTCCTTAGAGGGAACAATGCCTTTGATGAGTACGTGGCTGAACCTCACCTTACAAGGCCGTCTTTACCTTCTCTTAGGGGTGCGAAGCCGCTGTTAGAGCACCTTGATGCCTCTACTGTTGCTCTTCTCAGCCGTCTGGCGAAAGCCGCGGGGGTCGGGCTTCATGCTTTGCTGCTCACTCTTCTTGCTCATGAAATCAGACGACGGGCCGGGCGAAGCGACATTATGCTCGGGAGCGGAATATCGATTCGTCCGGCTGGTGGTGAAACGGCGATAGGGCATTTTGTGAATGTGCTGCCTGTAATCCTTGTGCAGGATGAGGATATTCCCCTTGCGTCGTTACTCCAACGTACACAGGCTTCACTTACTGAAACTGTCGGACACGGAGCTTACCCGGCTGGTCTTCTTTATCGGGAGGTCCGGCAGAAATATCCTGAACTCCGTTCGCAGTCGCGCACGTCGCTGTTTGATGTTGCGCTGACTGCTATTCCGTCGCGGAGAGCCATTGATTTGGAAACTGGGCTTACGCTTGAACCACGAACGATGCCCGGTGAACTTGAATATACGCCTGCGGGTCTTGACCTTTCGTTCAGCCATGAGCCTTGTCTTGAAGATGAGGGTGGGCTGAATCTTCTTTTGACATGGAATCCTGATGTTTGTTCGATGGAGAGCGCGAATGGATGG
>SZXZ01000111.1 GCA_005843835.1 Chlorobium sp. | reverse complement strand
TTTTTATGGCTTTTTCCGGCAGTTTTGCTCCGAGCATTTTACCTGCTATAATTGCCAAACCATCAGAAATAACCATACCGATGGTTGATCCGATCCAGACTGGGAGGAAAGGATGCGTTGAGGCAAGGGTAATGGTGGAAAGCATAGTTTTGTCGCCGAGCTCAGCCATGAAGAAGGTTGAAAAGACAAGCCAGAAAGGATGGACAGTGGTTTTACAGCTTTTCTCGTCTTCATCAAGATGATCGCCCCGGAGTGTCCAGAAGCCGAATGCTATAAAGGCTATGCCGGCAACAAACTTTATCCATTCGGTTGGCAGTTTGTCGCCGATGAACCAGCCTATGCCGGCGGAAAATACATGTATGGCAAGGGTTGCCCAGAATATACCCCAAAGGACTACCCAGGAATTGTAACAGGTTGCAAGCGTCAGGGCAACAAGCTGAGTTTTGTCGCCGAGCTCGGCAATAAAAATCATGACAAGCGAAAGCCAGAATGCATCCATTACACCTGAATATTACCTTGTTAACTGGAAAATAAGATCTGAAGAATGCCGGTTACTAAAAAACGCCAACTTCATACAATACATATACATAATACTTACAGAAAAAACTTGGGAATTCTTTTTGCCCAGTGGCTGACTTGGGAAAAAAGGGGTTAGCGGGTTTTCTGCTCAGGTGAAATCCAATATAACGAGTGCATTTTAACTATTGTACATTCAAAACAAATAAAAATATTTTGTTGCATGTAACAGATTATTAAAATATGTTGCATGTAACGGATTTAAATAAATACAGAAGACTTACGAGGTACAATATGGCTGGAGTTGCTGAAAGGGTTCAAAAATACAGGGCGAATTTAAGAAAGGCAGGAATGCGGCCGGTGCAAATCTGGGTTCCGGATACACGGCTCCCGGCATTTTCGGAGGAGTGCAAGCGGCAATCAGCACTAGTCAAAAATGACCTGCAAGAACAAGATGTTTTGAGGTTTTTAGATAAAACTGCAGACCGCGATGGATGGAAAGCATGAAGAGAGGCGATATAGTTACCATTGCGCTTCAAGGTGATTACGGTAAACCCCGCCCTGCTCTTGTTGTTCAGTCGGATTTATTCTCTGAACATCCTTCTGTGACCATCCTGCCAGTGACAAGCGAACTGCGGAATGCTCCATTATTTCGAATTGAAGTTGAGCCAACAGCCGAGACCAACCTAAAAAACAGATCGCAAGTGATGGTTGACATGTTGCAAACCGTCCCCTGTGAAAAAGTGGGAGCTGCCTTCGGTCGGCTTGACGATGCAACGATGGTGTCGATAAATCGGGCTCTCGCCGTATGGCTTGGATTTGCATAAACAACCTATCTGCAGATTTTGATGTGGTGGGTGATTTTTGAGGGTGGGATGTTTTGTATTTATAATAATTGAATGAATCGAGTTGGAATGCCTGTTATAAGATATGCTGGTGAGGGGGATGAGGTGAGGTGTGCTGAACTGCTTGGGATTCTTTTCGGCGAAGAGCGCGAGTTTACTGCGGATAGTGACACACAGAGAAAAGCTCTTTCGATGATTATCGGTGATCCGGGGGTCGGCAGGATATTTGTGGCGGAGGTTAACGGGGTTGTTGAGGGAATGGTAATGCTGCTGTTTACGGTGAGCACTTTTCTTGGGAAGAAAGTTGCGCTGCTTGAGGATATGGTTGTGGCTCCGGAATGGCGAGGCAAGGGGTTGGGTTCTCTGCTGATTGATTATGCGATGGAATTTGCCACACTGGAAGGGTTAGGGCGGATAACGCTGTTGACTGATGGAGATAATGAGGCGGCAAAGCGATTCTACAGGGCTAAGGGGTTTAACCGGTCGGAGATGGTGGTGTACAGGAAGATGCTGGGCTGAAGAATCAGGGTTAATTCCGGTTAAAACAAACTATTGAACGATGATGAATGTCTGGATGTGCAGGGAGTGCGGGTTTATCTATGATCCTGCCGTAGGTGATTTGGATAGCAATATTAAGGCAGGTACTGCTTTTGAACAGGTTTCTGCTGAGTGGTCCTGCCCGGTCTGTTACGCTGAAAAAACAACGTTTGCGGTACTGTTGTCGTGATCGTTATCGCTTAAAATTATTGTAGTTCTGCAGGGCTTCTGCAGGACTTTGGTTATGAAGGCGGGAGGATAATTTCCCAATAAATAATCATGCCTTTTTTTGTAAAAAATGGTTCTTGATCGTTGTACACCGTTGTTTTGGTGGTATCTGATACGCTTAAATACAGAGGCTTTTTTTCAAGGGATGCTACTTCTTTTTCATCGAGAGTCACGGAATAATAACCACTCTCATCGGTCGTGTCTTTGGCTGCGCTCTCTTTCTCATTCCCATTTTCAGAACGAGGACTGAGATACACTGCATATCCTTTAACAGGTTGATTGTCGGTATCGTATACTTTACCGTGGATACGCCAGGAGTTGTCGGACAATGGTTCGTTGGTAATTGTAGACTTGGCAATTTCCAGTTCGAGGCTTGTGTTAAAATTTTCCTGCATATTGAGCCGGGAACTTATTTCCTGAACAAGTGGGTGATCGCTTCCATACTTTTTCACAAGACGTTTTTGCTCCTCCTGCAGCATCGAATTTCTTACTCCCTGGTTTTGATGAAATTCCTGCAATCCGGCAAGGCGTTTATCGTCGAGCAGGGTCACTGATTCAGCAATGACTGCCGCAGCTTTGTGATCGTCTGTTATGCCTTGGTTTGCGTTCATGTTAGATGTGTAATGATATGGTTGATGAATGGTAAAATTTATTTGGCATTATTATTCAAAACATGGCCGATAATCAATTGTGATTGCGGGCAATTTGTGTCGATAAGGACAATATTACTGTGTTTCACTTTTTTGTTCCCCATTACAAGAATACAATGGGTGGCCTGATTCCCCATAGCTGTATTCATGAATCCATATGATAATAATGAATACCGAGTATACATGGTTAGACCATCGGTGAACCTGTTGTTATTGCTTCTGACGGAAACAGCTATAAGTGCGGTATTTAACAGAACGATATCGAAGGTTGTTACCTTGTCGTTGACCATCAGTAACGAAGTGCATTCTGATTGATTGTTGTTGAAGGCAATGTCGTCGAGGGAGGCGATAAACTGGGAGCTTAAACAAAGGTTTATGGATGGATACCGCATGTCCAGGGTGGTCTGATTACCAGAGAACATCACTCTGCCGCTTGGAAGGTATTCCAATGCCAGGAAGAATTTCTGCATTGCGGGATTTGTTAATAATTTCGCATAGGTGTTTTGGTTTTTTGTCATGTTTCTAAATGCGAGCAAAAACAAATCTTTTGAAACACCGAGATTTAAGATGAAAACAGCGGATGCTAAAACAGATAGCTGATCGGTCTTGTCGGTGCCTAGGGAGGTAAACTGGTTTCCCTGCACTGAAACGGGCCCGAAGGCGCTCAAAAACAGAGCAAACCCGAGTGGCTGGAGCACCGTATTATCATGTACAACAACTGCCGGAAGGCTGTCGAAGGAAGGAATAACGGCTATTGTTTCCGTATTGCCACTGGACTTTGTCCAACCATTTTCTACTGCAAGGAATGTTCCGGTTTGTGCGTCGGTATTGACTGGCTTAAAACACATTTTGACTACGATACCGCCCCGGTTGCCGGGATAAACGTTTGATTTGTCGGAGGTTACCGGCATACCATTGTTCAGGATGCTGTTACCCGATATATTGAGTTTTTCGCCATAATAGAAAAAGATTCCGCATACGGGTTCCTTTGAGGATCGGCCATTCTCTTCAATCCTGTTTTCCTGGATTTTTCCTCCAGTGCAATCGGTTATGACGATTCCGCCGATAGCTGAAAATAAACTCTGCCGTTTTGTTCCGTCAGAAGTTTGTGGAAGGTTTGCGCAAAACCTGATGCTGTTCCTGAATACCGTGAGGTCTTTCACCTGTGTATAAACAGCTATTTCTTTGTACGTGAGCAATGTTGAAATTCCGCTCAATCCCATCTGCTGGATGGTATTCTCTTCGATCGTGATTTCATACACCGGGTATGAATGAATTATGTCTTCATTCTGAAGAGCCGTGTCTGAAAACTGGCAAAGTGTTATGCCGTTTCCACAGCCTCCGGTAATTTCGTTCTGCCTGATGGTGACTCGTTCGGAAGTCTGGCCGATTTCTATACCGCCAAGAGCGTTGTATTTCCTCTGGTTGGTTCCGAAAGACCTGTATAACGTAACGTAACTGAGCATACTGTCGACCCTTTGGCGGAACATATACTTTGTGGAATATATCTGATCTAGCCGCAAACACGGCTCAAGAGGAGTGAGTACACCAGGGGTTCTGGGGTCATACGGATCGAGACCGTCATTGTCAGGGATTACCATTATCCTGTTTCGCTCAATCAGTACTGCATCGGCCAGAGAGAAAATGGCGGATTTTCCCTGTACTGTATCAACGATTCCAATCCTGTTATTCAGTATCCGTATAAGATTGTCGCCTTTAACCTCTTGCACTTCTACATAGATGGCATGAATGCCGGACTGGATAGTATTATCGCAGATAGTGATCTCTGCTGATGGAAGCAGAGAAGATTCTTCATCCTGCACCACAATACCGGTTCCTTTCCAGGAAACGATGGTAAGCTGGTCTATCTGGATGTTTTGAGAGCCTGAGATTACAAATACAGATTCGGTGGCAAGTACTTTGCGCCTATAATCTGGTGTTACAATAGTCTGGTCGCCGCATCCTGAAATACGGATATGCTGTTTATTAAGGATGGTCACGCTGGCCAGGTGCACACCGGGCAGAACACAGATTTTTCCTCCTTTGTCCGGCAGATTATCAACGGCTTCCTGGATTGTATTGAAATCGCCGTTACTTGTGATACCGTTGCCCACGGTAAACGAGCAGCAACCGTCACGGTCGGTCAGCGGATGAAATTTTCTGCGGCAATCATGAACCACTTCTCCGATTGTGGTATTTTCACCTCCATTTGTCCACTTGATAACTGCCAGAGGAGCAAAAAAACGCCTGATTCCATGATGGGTAATCCCTTTTTCAAACTCCCATGGAACTACCTGGTTGGGAGTTTCGGGCCTTGCTGCAATAACCCAGAAGTCGCCGGGAACCCAGTCGGCCCCGGTGAAGGTGACCTGTAACCCAGTATTGCCAAGGGGGATCGGGGTTTCTGTGGTGACATCGATTGAAGGGGAAGAAGCAAGATCGGTTCCCCTGTTCCATACCCGCATGTAATAATAGTCCGGAAGTGTCTGATCAGTTATATAGGTGATTTCGGAAAAATTGTTGCGATCAACTTTATTGAGTTTCAAAAGAATCGGTGACTGATCCAAGAGTGTCAGTTGGCCGCTATCGGGGTCGTAGGAGGAGTTTACTTTATACAAATGTCCTGATATTTCAGCAATTTTTTCGTCGTTAGGCAAAACAGCTGACCATGGCAATATTTCCACCACTTGACCTGATAAAGGCCAATGATACTGGTCTTTGGGCTCTGTAAGTATTGTTACGGTCAGATTTGTAAAATCTACCTTTACCCGGTACAATGGAGAAGCATTGTCAAAGCCCCAGGTAATTTTTTTCCCACCTGAGCTGTCATCGACGATTTGTACCCTTATAGCCTGGTTTTCAGCGCCAAGGTATCCGCCGGCAGTTGCAGGTGTGCAAAGATCGTCAGATACTCCGTCACGGATGAAAGAGACAGAAAGCTTTGTATCGGGCACCCGCTCATATTCCCCGTTGATCAATCCAAGGTTATTTTTTTTCCAATCATCAGTGAGTTTGTTCCACGCTTCGGAACATTCCTCGCTGCCAACATCTGAAGCCACTTTTACACGCCGCATTTTTCTTACACGGGTAGTTGTGTCGGGGCCGCCCAGGGCTGTTTCGAAAAGAGAACTGTCTTCTACAGCGCTGACCGGTTGCTGCCAGGCTTCAAGGTAAACAAGGTCGTATTGCTCGCTGCCCGCTGCGACTTGCGGAATTTTATCAGAATCTGCGGGTTGCTGCAGCCAATCCTTTTGGGCACGGTATTGCTCTCTCTGTTCCAGTTCAAACCTCTGACCACCAAGATAAATGCTACCCTGAAGGATACGGAAATCCATATACCCTGATTCATTATTTTTAACATTGGCAATCTTGAAGCCAGTATCTGAAGTCCCATAAGGACCGATGGTATCGTTGAGAGACCGGCGCAGATCTTCATTTGCTATCCGTTCATTTTCATTCCAGTCATCATCAGTGAGTACTCTTCCCTGCTGCATCCGGACACTCTGATAGTGTTTTTTCGGATCAAAATTAATTCTGGAAATATCAAACGTTCCCATGACTATTTATTAAGTTTGGTGGATAAAAATCGGTATCAACCCAAAAGGCATATATTCGTTGACTTTGCTCTGCAACCCATCCGATTTCACCGGATTCATAAGGTTGCTGAACGCTCCTATTTCGGATCCGTTTTCAGCTCCCCGTTGCAGTTTTTCAGGTGCTGTTTCACTCAGCTGAGCATAACCGGGTTGCCCGAATATCCTCGACGTGAACCAATGTTTAGTATCTGTGGAAAAAAGAAAACTCTCGTAGGGGCGAGGCAACCTGCTCGCTTTGGGAGCTGCGCTATACCTGAAACAGCCTTGCTGCGCATTGGTTATAGTGGCGTTTCCAGTGAAAAACGCTTCAGAGGCTTCCAGCTGATGAAGAACAGCATCGCCAAATACGGTTGAGCGGTTTATGACCGATTTCCCGGTGTCGATGTTCAGTGCTGGAACAGATACTTCAACGGACTGTATAATCGAATCGGAGATGCTCAACTCCTCGATGATACCTTTATTTTCGATGCATACGGGACCAAGAATGGAGGAATTGATGCAAAGATTTCCTACCCTGCCCTGGATTGAGAGCTTCACGGGCAGTATCTTTTCGCCTAACAGGTTCCTGCTCCCCCCAGGATCGATAGTACAATTCCTGATAACGACACAGTCGAAATCTCCTTCCAGGATGATTTTTGCATCTGTATCGCCTTTCGCACCGATCCATAAACCATCCAAGGTAAGCGTTGCATTCAGGTTGGCTCCTGAGTTGAGAACCCAATCCTGTTCAAGCCGGATATATGGACGCTGGTCGCTCTCTGCCTGTAGAACCAGGTTCTCAATGTTCGTGACATCATCCACCGGTCCATAGGTCTTGCTGTCACTGATCCGGGCGATACCGTTGAACGGTAAGTCTGCCAATTTCAATGTCCCGCCACCTTTGATTTCAACATCGGGTTTGGATGCTGCAATCCATGGCCGGTTGTAAGTTCCGGCGCCAAGAGAACCTGAGAAACCATAGTGATAGGCGATAAATAGCTTGTCGCTGCTTTTAAGGGGGACCTTGAACATGAACAATCCCTTTTCGGCATCAATCGCCAATTCTTTATTTATGGCAAAAGGCCACGATTTAAGCGAGGCTGCCGTTATATTTGCTGTTGTAACAACACTTTCAGGATCGGTAAACCCAACAACGATCGAGTTTACATCCAGCGGATCTTTCAGTACGGTGTGAGCATCGGGCAGCAGCATGCTTTTTGGGCAATCAGGAACAATTGAAAGGGAGAGCAAGGGCAGAAAAACAAGATCTTTCTGTATCTCGTCGTGGTTATTGAACGAAGATATAAAAGCATACAGACTGGACTCGCTTTTGAATTTCAGCCCCGCTATTTTCAGGAGTTCGTCTCCTGCTGCCTGGCTCAACCCTTTTACGATCAAGGTCTGAATGATCTCTGCAGTAATGATATATTCGCCATTACCCAGAAGCCTGCATGGAATCGGAGCCGGCATTTCAGCGATTGCGGCTGAGCGCCATTGATTCCAGTCTCTTGAGGTCTCGGATTTACTGAACAATGGGATTTCTCTGCCTGAAGGATCAAAACCAAATCTTAGGTCGTCACCCAATGCAAAAGGGGTAACATCTATGGCTTCAAAGGCTTTGAGGCGGTAAAGATAAAAAGCGAGCTTTGGAATGGCATAACGGCCGGTTGTTCCGGAATACCGTCGGACATCTGGGGTATGAAAGTATTCTTCGAACGGACCGCTCGACAGTTCAGCTTCGCGCTGGTTGCGGAGGTCGGCCCAGCCTCCCGGCATGGTCCCTGAATATTTTCCAGCAAGAGGGGAGGGAAATGCGTCAAGTCCGTGACGGGTCCGCGCAAGTTTTTCGAACTGTTCCACCATTTTCCCTTCCCATCCACTGATGTCGTTGATCAATTCCTCGAGAACCCGGGGTGTTCCTTTTCTTCTGCGGTAATAGATGGTTTTGGCTACATCGACCCTTCGCCCACGCTTGTTTAAAGCGGACAGCAACCGGGTAGCAACCAGGTCGCCTATATAGGGAACCGCCCATTCGTCGCAAAGTTCTATAAACTGGTCGTCCCACAACCGATCCTGGCTGCGACGCAGGATGGCTGCCTGTCTAGCCAATACCGAAACTATGGAGCGCAAAACGCCAGGCTTCGCGGCCAGGCCATCTTCGTTCCGGTAAATTTCGGGAATGGCCTCCCATAATTTCTCGGTATAATATTGCTCAAACTGATCGATGCTCATCTTATCAGTGCTTATCATAGCTGCTTACCCGTTTCGTTTCCCGTTAATGACAAGTCCGCCCTGCTCTATATCAAAAAAGTTACCCGCTCCGGGTGTCAAGGCAAAGGTGTTGAAGAAGATGGAATTAACCACGATTTCATGTACCGCTTCGGTACCGCTGACGTTCAGCACTGCTTCAAAAACCCTGCTTCGGTAAAGCGGCTTCCCTATCCCTATGTTTTCCGGCGACAGTATCCCGCTACCTGGATTCAGCAACGAACTGAACAATGCGCTGATCACATCCTTTTCAAGAAATTTCGGGTTAATGCTGACGCTTAGATTGATGAAGAATCGAAGTGCGCGTGCTGGTTCGACCTTAATAGGTGTTGAGGGATCGGACAGATTGCGGATTCGTTGCGAAAGCGAAGCCTTAAGTGCATCGCTGCCTATGTAATAAAGATGAGCTGAAGCGCGTTGTTTACCACTGTCCCACCTCCATTCGGCCTTGACAGCCCTGACACCCGGGAATGATGCTGCGACGGCTTCCATGTCTTTGATAGAGACTATCCGACCAAGGATCAAGGCGGATTTCGGGGCATAGGTACGCATTGTTGCTGCTTCTTCAGCATCGGCACCACCGTATGCTGGAAGGATATTATTGACGCTTTGCAAACCTTTTACCGGTTTTGAAATCTGGTTTACAGAGCCTGCGGGAGGACATGCTGCTCCAGCACCGAAACGATAGCTGCAGATCACATTGTCGGTGCCTGAAGGAAGCCTTTGCCCCCTTATACCGTCGCCAAAAGTAACCAGCGATTCACCCTGGTCGTTCTGCCTGACAATATAAACCTGGTCGTATTCGCCTTTGCCATAAAAGCTGTTCACTTCGCTCCATTTGATACCATTAACATAAACGGCGAGTGAGCTTTTTACACCCTGATCGTTATCCGCTGTTGGCGCGAGATGATAGGTAAGAGGTTTCTTTTTGAGCTTGAACGACTGCCCGGCAACCGATGCATTCCCGCTTCCCATTTTTTCGTTTTCAACTTTTTCTCCGCGAGATGCTGTGATAACATTGCCGTAAGCATTTACCGGCAACGTGAGAGGCTGTTTCCAGCTCTCTATACCGGTAGCGGAAAGAGTCTGATTTTCAAAATTTATGCTCCCTTCGATACTCGTTCCAAGTGTATTTTTATCCTGAAGCAGGAAGCTGGTTGGCCGGTAGTTTTCGACCGGAGTTTCTACAAGTGCGCTGAACGATACGTGATCGGTGGAAGATAAGGTCGGATTAGGTTCATCAATGATTGTGGCAATTGGTTGCATTCCGTAATAAACCGTAATCTCTCCTGGATCGGCGTTTGTGACCACCGCGTTTAAGGTAAGTTCGGTAACTGGGCTTCCTATCCCTTGAAGTGTGAATACGTTTTTGTTGACCGTCACGGTGTTGGTTGCAGCCAGGGGCCTTGACACTTCTTTTACGGTAACAACCGTAAACCATTGTTTCAGATTGGGGTACACCAGCATGATAACATCGCCCGGCTTCACCTGCTGGTTCACTGCATTCAGAGTTATTTTTGTTCCGTTTATGGATACTCCTGTATCGCTTTTTGTCCATAAACCGGTTGAACTCACCGGCTTCATAAGACGCAGGTTTTCGAGCAATGCCCCCTTTTTCAGGTTTGAAGGTGTTGTGAAGGTGATTCTGTTGTATTGACGGTTGTCAAGGCCGGTGTGCTTTTCCAGTTTTTTAACCTGTAAACAGCTGTTCTGACTCGCAATCGCATTGTTTACGAGCAAAACGATGTCATTTTCCTTAATTTCGCCTTTCAGATCCACCAGCAATGTATCCGGAGAATCCTGCTGGACCGTTCCGTTGTGCGGTGGAACAATTCCAAGACGGTTTGTAAACGGGTGTATGAACGTGTTTTGGTCGAGTTCAAAAACCTGAGGAGGATTCCCGTCAAATGCTCCGGAACGGAACGCGGTTCCTGCCGGCAATTGAACACGGAGCCTGCCTTCGGCTAGGGCTGCAAGATCAACCACGGAACCGACGGCCGGGCGTGGAAGATAACCAAGGAGAGCCACAAGACGCCTGAGATCTGGTTGTAACGCACAGGTTCGCAGGTAGGCTTCATTAGCGAGCACCTCGTCATAAAATGACAGGCAATCGCAAACATAGGCCCACATTTCGAGCAGCATGATACCGTAATCATCATTTTTCCGTGCACGCCAACCCGATAGAGGAGTAACTTCAATCAGTGTGTTGGTACTGTCAATAACTTCAACAGCTTCTTTCCTCAGATCGCGAAGCATGGCCCTCCGGAATTCAGGGAACGTGCCGACCTGCCTTGGCAGTTTGTCGAGTCCTGCCCCGATATTCAAGGGGGAAGGAAAAACAAACCGGTCACATGGGCACGGGTAGTTTACCTGTGCCGCAGCATTTTTTTTGCCTGTGCATTGCGTGCAACTCATAGGCCTCCGTAAGTATGGATTTTGAGACTTCCTCTGTCGGGATGGAGGGGATCATTGGCTACCCTGATGATGGTATTTTTACCCGGGTCGTATTGCATACCCCTGAATATCCGCCATCCAAACCATCCCTTCCGCCTGAATGTGATTTTTCCAACCGCGTTAACCCCTTGAACATGTTGAATAGCAGCCTCGAGGGTAGATCGTTCAAGGCTGGTACCGAACGTAAACCGGTCGGGGGAGAAATAGGCCGATAGGGTTACTCCGCATTTGTGTCCTATAAGTGCTTCTGTCACTCGCTCTTTTACCTCACCCGGATAGGCATCGGGTGAAACGCAGATATCGATTTCAAGATCGAGGCTGGCATAGATCGGATCCATGACTGATACCTCCCTTCCTGCCTGTCTGAATCGGTCAAGCTGATGTATGAGATCCATGCGGTCCGGGGGATCAAGGGTGACCTTGCCCTTTGGATCGGGGGTGACAAAAGCTGTAAGCCAACTGCCGGTCCAGCGGAAAGCTGCACCTGCTTTCTGGACCCAGGGCAAGCGTTCCGCAGCTTCTGCGTAATCTTCAGGACGAACCGCCCGGTAAGTGATCGCACGGAATGCCTCAGTGGCGAGTTGCCGCAATTCTTCAGGGGTCTCTGCATCCCACCCGCCTGATGAAGGCAGGGGATTTGTTATGCTTATTCCGAGGACCGAAGGGGGCAATGACTGAATTGAATCTGCAGCGACATTGCTTCTGCGAGTTCCACCCAGCCTGTATCGTACCCTGAATACTGATCCTGCTTCAGGAACCTTTCCAAACTCATCGTCTCCGAAACGTAGGGTGACACCACTCCCGATAGCATAGTCGGGATGGACAATTTCATTACCAACGCGCTGATACCCTACAACCCGCTGCCAGGTTCCATCATCGAAGGTATAATGAAGGTCGGCTGGATTTGAAGAATGAATTCCAACGAGAGCAGGCATATATTGCCAGACAGAATCGACAAGTTGAGGTTTCCATGTTTTTGTTCCGGCATCAAACTCAACTTGCTCAAGAATAATTTCAGGGCTGTTGAACTGGTGCGGATCGTCACCGAGGTACACCAAGGGCAGCGCGTTTGAACCCGGGAGAGTAAACAGATAGGTTTCTGTACCGTCATGCCCGATCCGGTTGACCGTTTCTCCTGCAATGTTTTGTGCAAAAGCCGCCAGTTTATCGGGGTCTAGAGGGGAGAGAGCTTCTTTTATGATAAAGAAGGCCGTATGGGTAAAACCGGCGGTTACCGGAACAATGTTGCACCGAATCTGGAGGACGGTAAGATCAAATTCGTAGGTAAGAGCCTGTTCTTTTTCCCATACGATATGGGTAATATCAGTGTTTAAAACAGCATCTTTTGTATCGGTCGCCTCAGTGATGTGTACCAGTTGTTTCCTTACAGGTTGCGCAGGATCGGGTGGACTGGTTTGCAACAGCACCCATTTCGGAAGTCCGAGGGCCTCGAATGCTGCATGGTAATGTCCTTCAATGAATAATCCGGTCGTGCCAACCGGCAGACAGGTTTGGTTCTGATCCCACAGATGCGGGTCCAATTGATTGACGGAAGAATCAACCAGAAACTTTTTAACGTCGGTTGGATCGGCATAGTCAGCAATGCCGTTTCCAATCTCAAAATCAATTGAAGTACCGCCATCGCTTAATGCAGATACAGGGGTTCCTGCATCAATGGAATGAGTAACAGAATCAACCGTTACATCGATCCAGCCCTTTGAACCAAGTCCATCGTGCAGCTGGTAGTCGATAAGACGCGCATGCCTGCGAATGGAGCGGCGCTGTGTGGCAGTTTCGAGATAGCCTTCCCTGCTGACACGGTCCTGGTAGTAAGACATTTCATCGCCGAGTGCACTCATCAGTTCTGCCATCATTACTCCGGCATCGGCCTCAAGTCGGTCGGGCCAGTCGGGGTAGCGCAATGCCGCAAAATCGAGCAGTGCCCTGCGGAAGCTCCAGAAATCACGCGCCTGATAGTCGACCGGAAAATCAACCAGCTCATCCGGTGGACAATGATGGTCGCACGGACGGCAATCGAGGTCACTCGGACAATTGGCCTTGAAACTGAAGGTTACATCGTTGAAATAGTCGTCGATCCGTGCATCGTTGATCCTGAACCGATAGAGGGTGAAGTCCCCTTTTTGCCTGGTGGTTACCTTCAATATCTCCTTGTCGGCACTCCAGTCAACTGAAGCGACCTCAATGACGGGCAGTTTTTCACCTGGACTGTATATGTTCAAATCCTCGGGTAAAACACTTCCCGGAAGAGGTGTCTGAAGGGTAGCTGCGGATCTGATGAAATGGACGTTCAGGAGAGTCTGGGACGGGTCAACATCGATAAAGTCTATACCGGTGACCAGATCCTGGTCAAGCATTGCTTTGATCCTGTCGGGAGTTGCGCTCATAAGGTCACTTCAAGGTTTAAGTACCTGCGTTCCTGCCGGGCACGTAAAAGGTAAACGATCTTTATTTCGAGTGTTTCGTTTCTGGCTGCAGCATCAACGTCTATGACTTCGATCAGGGTGCCAAGCCACTTATCGAGGGCCTGATTAATGATCACTTTTGTGAGATTTGCGCTTTCATCGCTGTTGGGTGCAAACACCATCCTGCTGATTCCGCATCCGAATGTGGGTCGATTGATTCTTTCGCCGGGAGAGGTAAAGAGCACCTGTTTGATCATTTGCTCAACATGGGCAGCATAATCGGTTTCTTCGGCCAAGGTTCCAAGTCCCTCGTCGATAGCAAATGGATAGCGGATACTGTGGATCTTTTGATTCATAAGTAGTTCATGTTAAACTCGCAGGTAAAGGGGGGGTTGGTTCTGTTACAATTCCATTCACCGTTCCGTAGCCTGTATTGGGATCCACTTTTACTGTGAATGCCTCATGATTGTCATAGAGATGTTTCACTATTCCCCGTGCAATGGAGATGAAAAGTAATTGCATCTGGTCGCTGGGCTGAGGTTTTGTCGCATCGCCCATAACATTTTTCCACTCACTATTGAATGCCGCCTCCATTGCCTCAGCCATACTGGCGCTATAATTATCTTCTGTTGCGGAGGGAATAACAGTTGCTTTTGTTCCTGCTTTTAATCGCATAAAGATCTTTTTATCCTGTTTTTACCTTGATAGACAAAAGATCCGGCAAGGCCGGTGGCATGGGGGCTACTGGTGGTGCGGGTGTGACCGGGAAGGCCCCCATGGCAAGTTCACCCGGGTGCATATGGGTATTATATGTTGTTACGATCTGGTTCAGGTATTGCAAAAGGTTATCGCCGAAAACAAGGGGGTGGGTAGAATTTTCCACCAGTTCAATCTGCGGCGCTTCCACTACCACCTTCAGGCTTGCCTGCAACCGGATCTTGCCCGATTGCACCTCGATGGTCATGATGTTGCTCCCGTTCTGGTCGCTCAGGGTGATCTTTTCCGAACTGTCGTCGAAGGTGATCATCAGACCTTTTTCACTCCGAATCATGCGCAGTGAGGGTGTTGCCTCCGTAGCCTTTTCATTTTTTGGGAGCTCATTGTCCGCCCAGAACCCGCCTGTCCAGATAGCATACGAAGGGTCGCCACCTTCAAATTCAACCCACACCCCTGCACCAGGTTCAGGGATTGTATAGACGCCAACATTGTTTCCTGCATAAGGAAGACATGGCATTGCCCACACGTTAAGCGTACCCAAAACAGCCGGTACGTTCACTTGTACCCTTCCCCGATTGGTCGGATCATTATTATTGAAGACCGTGCCCCTGTACTTGCCGAAATGGCGGCTTCGTATCCACTGCAACGCCTGGTCATTATTCTGATTCGCCATTTCTTTCAGTTTTTTTCAATTACCCCAGGTTATCAAGGCAGTCAGTTGCCCCATGCATTCCGTGCCAATTCCAGCTCCATTTTGTAAGCGGATGCATCTATGATATGCTTAACACCGGTCACATAGTATTTACCGCTGTACCTGTTCCCGGCGCCCTGCACTTCCACGATGGTGTGATATCGCACGATATTGCACAACCGGTCAATGTTGGTACTGCAGGTGGCGTTGATGAACCACTGCGCATCCCGTAAAGCCCCACGACTCCGCGCCTGCATGGCACCTGAATTATCAACGGTTGGTGCCAGGTGCATCGATTCGGGAACTGGTCCGGAGACATCCGCCAGACTGCTCGACCCAAGAGGTGTGTCGTTGAGGGTTTGACTTCCGTCGATCACTTGTTTTGTCCGCAGGTCAAGTTGACTACCAACGATCTGCGATGGCCGGTGCGTATCAGCGGTAACCCGTAACGAGTCAATGTTGTAATTTTCCTGGTTAACAATCAGGGTTGCTGCAGGTGTACCGTCAAGGTCACGCGACCTGAAATGTCCTGTAGCTGCACCATCCGGTTGCCACGTGATCCAGAAATGATATCCGTTGCGGCGGGCCAGGCTTCTGAGCATGTTAAGGTCAGTATCACGCTGGATATGGGTATGGTTTTCCTCATTGTGTACTGAGCCGGGGGTGGGTTCCACATCGGCAGTCATGCTGTTGTGGCTTGATATGATACTTGATGCAATATCGGCATCAGATCCCGAAGGCGTCTGGCGAAACGTTGTCTCGCGATCCATGAGATGCCCATTGTCTTCCCCTTCCACGTGAAGCCAGGAACCCGCCCCACCATGGACCAGATGCGCCTGCTGTTGTGCAACAGGGCCTTTTACCAGGCATACCATGTTTTCATGCACTTTTGCCAAGACGCTCAGTATTTTACCGGGAGAACTGTCCTTCTGAATCTGGTCGGCAATATCGCCATCACAGATATCCACCATAAATTTCAGTTTATACGATGTATTCTGATCCATCTTTTCATACACTTCCACGCTGCTTACCTGGGTGGTCAGGTTCTGATTCGGGGTGTCATCAACACTAATCAGTATATCAAGTCCCATGGATCATCGTTTTGTTGGAATTGCAATTTCCTGCTGTTCAGTCATTGATTCGGCGAGCATGGCGTCATTTGCTTCTGCAATTCGCCAGAAAGCTGTCGGTTCATTGAGGTAGCGTGCGGCAAGATGGTCGGTGCGCTGCCCCTGCTTGCGAAGGTGGTAGCCCAGGATTGTGTTTTTTGGAGCATCCGGCGTGGCTGAAACTTTAACTGTTCTTCCACGGTGGTCCTTCACTTCGTATTGTGTTGCATTTTTATACCTGCTTTCGTCGGTGAACATGGTCGTTGTTGTTGAGATTAAAACGGCAACATGCCAAGAATCGATTCCACGCTGTTTGCCAGGTTGGCCATGGCCAGTACTTCTTTTTGCTTGCGTGTGAACTTGAATGCCATGACGGCCAGATCTTCGCTGAGTTTGCGGTCACTGCAGGTTGGAAAGTCCTTTGGGGTAAGTATTTTCAGACCGATATTCACTTTGGCACGAATTGGATAGAGAAGGGGTGAAAAGGCCTGTTCTTCCACAGTAAAGGAGGTGAGCCGCACGGGGACAATTCGACCGGGGCCCCATACGAATAATACTACCGGAACTGTACCTCTCGAGGCTGGCTGGACACCTCCGGATGCACTACCGAGCCCCCCACCGATACTGCTTCCGCCAACGCTTGCGCCTACGCTGAGCGAGCCCGTTACTGAACCGAGCAACCCTCCCAGCAGGCTATCGCCCTGCGGATATAAAAGCATCTCCATCGCTGCAATTCGGTCGGCAACCCCTGAAAGAAAAGCTACAGGGTGACTGTCAGGCTTCTCAAGGGCATCTGCAGCATCCAGTTCAAGTGCGAGAGAAAAGCTTTCCGGCGGGTCAAAAGGCTGGGCTGTGTGGGATGTATCATTTCCTGAAGAGGAATCCGCCCCGGAGGCTCCCCCGCTATTCTGGTTCCACACTTCAAGCGTCCGCGTCATCGATTCCGGGTTGTACTGGAATACGATCACGTTCGGAATAGGGCCGATAAAACGCTCCGAGAATTCAATCAGTGCGCCTTTCAGGAGTTTTGGGGAGCGGGAGTAGCCTGTTGGCATGGATTAATTTTTTTGTTGGATGGTAAGGGCTAAAAAAAAACGGCATTACATATCCGGTTAAGGATATTTGGCCAGGAAGTAGGCATAAATATTTGGCCGTAATGCTTTCAACGTATCAGGCTGGTTGAGATACATCGTAAACGCTTCTGCAAAATATTCTTTCTGAGATTTCTTTGTTTGATCGTAGGTACTTACCCCCTTTACTATTCCACCATCTTTATTCAGAGCTTCACTGAATGAACCTGGACCAGTGGCTTGACTCAGCGACGGCCCTCCCTTTCCCTTATCTCCTTCATTTGGTCTGAAATCAAGGGCATGACCAAATTCATGAGCCATTGTAAATGCCTTTTGCTCAGCTGTGGCACTGAAAAAATCTTGGTAAACAGTTATTTTTCTTGTCCACGCAGAAGATCCTGCTGCTTTGTTTTGACTGTATTCTGCGACTTCATTATCGGGGCCACGTGGGGTTAAACCCATGTGAATCGGTATCCCTGCACCCTGGGTGAGATCTTTAGCTGGGATCACATCCAGTGCCTTGAGTACCATATCATATTTGTCATCGCTCATAGCTTCCGGCTTTTCCCCCAATGGATCATACGTTATGGGTGCTGCATTTGTAATTTTATAGTCTTTTTCATACCTGGCCTTTCGCGCTGCCGGTGTTTCCGTTGACGAATTTGAAGTATAATTTTTCAGCTTTTCAACCAGTAATTGAACATTTTCGGATTGGGGCTTGACTGTTGCATCAAACTTTGTTGAAGTACATCTGACCATGGCATTCGGGCCTTTGATTGCAGCATCCTTCGGATTTGACTGGCCGGTCATATCCAAGTGCTGAACCGTGGTGATATTTGTGATCGGAGCATCTTTTGCTGAGCTGTTCAGGTTGAAATTATATAACATCATTGCTTTCATGGCCGGTTCAACCCAGCTTTCAGCGGGGTCAAACCCTTTAACAACATAACTCACATCGTACCCTGTGCGAACAGCCATATTAATACCGGGCTGAAAGTATGTTGACAAACCTGTCTGCAGGTTGAAACCAGGGTCGTAAATTATATTCTGCCTTGTAGGTTCACCGTACGTTTCCAGGTTTGCAACATTTGCTGCAACCGGCATCGGAGCTCTGCTTATTGTCTCGTTTTTCTGTTGAAGGATATGCGTCAATTCATGGGCTAGTAAGTGTTTCCCAGTTGCAGATTCGGGCGAAAAAAAGCCGCTGTTGAAATAGATATCCCGTCCGCTGGTAAAAGCCTTTGCACTAATATCCTCGCTCATATCTGCTGCCCCGGAATCGGTATGCACCTTGACCGCTGAAAAATCAGTGCTGAAGGCAGTTTCCATAAAATTTCTTGTCTCAGCAGGGAGGGGCGAACCGCTGTTTCTTGAACCATCCAAGGCGGAAACAAATTCTGGAGAAACCGTTGTTGACTCACCTCCTGCCTCATGCTTTCGCTTCATGGAACTATTGTTCGACTGAACGGACCGGCCGATAAGTCCTGTTGCCTGTTTTGCCTCTGTCATGTGTGCCGGGAGCCTCATCACGCGGTCGGCCATTGCGTCTGCCTCCTGCTCGTAACTGTCCCCAGGGGTATTCACAGTAAGCTTTGGCTTAACTGCTGGTTCTCGCTTGTGGTGTGTTACGCCCCGAGAGGCATCTGATGTTTCAGAAGCTTTATGGATAAGAGAATTCATGAATTTATATGGATAAACTGATCTCGTGAATAATCTGTTGAGCAATTCTGTCGGCCATGAAATCGGGATCGGTTGAGGTTGGCCCCTGTATCCTGATTTTCAAATCGGGAATATATCTGTCGGTTTCTCCTGGCGGCAAGGCAGCAGAGACTTTTTCGGCCACCAACCTGCCGAAGCTTTCTCCGGCTTCTTTGCTCATTCCCGGAACACGTATATGCAGTTCGCTGATTTCTGTCATAACGTGTTAATTACAGACCTGGTACACATGTTTCTCAAGCCCTTTGCTCTCTTTGGCCAGTTCGCGTTCAAGGCCTCTGAGCAGGTGAGCTGTTTTCAGGTCGCTTTTTTCCCGACGGGCCATGAAGATGGCTGACAGGATTGATTGTTTGATCTGTGCTCCGGTAATTTCCACCAGTCCTGACAAACGGAAGAGGTCACCGTCAAGGTTGCTGCATATTTCATCTCCGGCGAGTTCTCCGATGATTTTTCGCCAAATGGTGAGCCGCTCATCTGCATCGGGTTTCGGAAAGTCGAACTGGTACCGAAGACGGCGTGTGAAGCCGTCGTCGATATTTGATTTCTTGTTACTGGCGAGGATGATGATACCCGGGTAGCTTTCGATAGCCTGCAGGAGGTAATTGGTGTCAGTGTTGGCATACCGGTCGTGGGCGTCTTTTATATCGGTGCGTTTGCCGAACAGAGAATCGGCTTCGTCAAAAAGCAGTACCAGGTTCATGTTTTTTGCCCGAGAAAAGATACGCTCGAGATTTTTTGAACTTTCGCCTACATATTTGCTTACCACCATGGAGAGATCGATGCGGAAAAGGTCAAGCTTGAGGGATGACGCAATCACTTGAGCTGCCATGGTTTTTCCGGTTCCGGGGATCCCGGTGAACAAACCGATGAGGCTTCTTCCCTGAGGAAAGAGACGTTTTGTATTGGCTTCTTCCCAGAACAGGATGCGCTCGCTGGCTTCAAAAATGAAATCTTCAAGCCCTGACCGTATGCTTTCGGGTAGGACAAGATCGTCAAACGTAAAGTTGCTGTTCATCTGCCGGGCAAGGATACCCAGTCTTCTTGATGAATCAGCATTCAGCGCTTCGTAGGCTTCCGAAATAGTGGCAGTCATCCTTTGCCCTATGGATGCTATCTGACCTATGGTGGTGTCATGGCGGAGCACCATTTCCTGCATATCGTTTGTATCCCAGTTCTTTGAGTCGGGGACATTTTTTTTCCATAATTCATGCCGTTCCTCAACTGAAATACGGGGCAGGACCACACGCATATCTATGAATCCATCTTCAGGCAACAGGTAATCGTCCTCCTCTCCTGTAACGAACTGTAGCGGGAAAGCGGGAATGAATGATGACCAGTACCGTTCGCACATGGTGGCTCCGTGCCATAATAGAGCTGTATGAGATAGAAAGGCCTGACGCTGAGCGTAGAGGTAGGCTTGCTGCCAGTTTGTTTCAGGCACCCGGTCGGCATGCAATGACAGGAGTGGAAACCCAAGAGCGTGGCTAACGATGGCGGCAAAACTCCGCCGGCCTGATTGTTCGGCACCTTCAACAAAGACACGGAGTTTTTTTGTGCCGGTGTTGTGGAGTATTTTTTCAATCTCATGCACCGTTCTCTGAATAGGCCACTGTTGCAGTGGTTTCAATACAGGCTGAAGTGAAGTAAAACTAACCAGAGTTTCGTCTGTTTCATCAGCGCTGAGGAACCAGTTTTTTATAAACGGATCACATTCGAAGGAGGAGGGTTCGCCAGTTCGTGAAGGGGTCTCTTTGACGAGGCGCCAGGTCTTTAACGGGGAGTTGGAACTGATAACGATGCCGTATCCATAGCCGAAAAGGCGTGCAATAAGAGACTCGGTAATATAACCACGACCTGAATGGTCCTGAAGATAGGCAAAAACCCTTCCCAGGGCCGGTTCGATAGAAAGGGCAAAACAAATCTGCAGAATGTCGGATTCCAGGCGGTTCAACCCCAAAACATTTGTGAGTTTTGACAGGCGAGAATGTTCGTTATTGAAAATGGCATGGTCGGTCTCTTCGATTGCCCATGTGAGTTCTTTTGCACCGGGATCCTGTTCATACCACTTTTTTTCAAGCTCGGGAACATCCCTGTTCATAAGATACCCGTCAATTTCCATATGCGCAGTAAACCCTTCCTGACCATTGTCGCCGATTCCGACCCAGATCTTCCTAAGCCAGGCAACACGCCGTTCGGACAGCAACCGAATCCTCTGCAGGATAATACCTGCAAGGTCTCCTGTCGCTGTTGTGGGCTGCACTGCTGTATATTCGGTAATTATTTTCAAACTGAGGTTATTGCTCTAGTGAATGTATGCTTCAGCTTATTACAGGGTGATCCATTTTGGTTCAGATTCAACCCCCCGAATCAGAATACGCAATGGATATGTCCCAGGGGACAGATTCGAAACTTTCAAAGTAATGGTATCTGGTGCGGTGATTTTAAAGGTTCCGAGTGTGAGTGCTGCCGTGACTTGTGATAATAGCTGATCTCCGCTATAAACCTGGATATCAGCTTTCTTTATGTCTGCATGCTGAAAAAGGTACCCTTTAATGGTAAAGACACCACTGCCACCGGAAATGACGGAATCAATCCGGGGAATAACAGAGAAAGGGAAGAGGTTAGAAAAGTGTTCAAACTTTTTAACAGTCCCGTTGGGCAAGGTTTTTTGTTCAGTTTTGCATACTTGTGCGGAATAAAGTCCTGGAAGAATATCCTTTGGAACAAGGGATTTCATGAGTTTGGCGGTGGACTGAAGCGTCATTTCCAGTTGGCTTTCCGAAACCCTGGTCACCTTCCAACCTGGTCCAGCCAGTGCGGGCTCAGTCCATAGCGGACTGATAATCCGGATTTCCAGGTTACTGCCTGTAAAGCCGGAGCCATAAAACGTTACTTTGTTTGAAATTGAAGGCGGAGCGCCTGCGGGAACCTTTGCCTGTGCGGGCTGTATTTTGATCTGTCGAGGATTGGGGTCCCCTGGAACGAGATATTCCAAGGTGCTTTCACTCGCGGTAAGCCGCGGAGCATTATCAGTAAAAATGAAATTACCATAGGTAAGTACCCTGCCGGAAACAGATTTTACTGTTTCGGGAGGGAGGAAGACGACTGAAACCTCGTAATACGCTGAAAGCCTGGCGGCAGATTCTGCAGCAGCCCAGTATTGAACTGACTCACTCGGGGTAAGTGTCTGCAGTGCGATTTTGATGTCGATATCCTTTCCCTGGGGATATCCCAGCGCCGGTTTAGGTAATGTTCGTTTCAATACCGGTTGGTCGTGCAGTGCTTTCATGGCAATGCTCATAAGCCGTTGCTCTTCATAAGCATCTTCACCGTTTCCCTTTTTTTTATTGCAGGTGAGCTGGTAATAGAGGTTCAGACCCATTGGTGTGATCGATACAGGCGGATGATCAATCCCCGCGGGAGGATAGTTTTTGTAGTGCGAATTTTCCTGAACATGGAAGAGATAAAAACTGATCCCTTCCATGTCCTTTGTCAGGAGTTCAGGCACGACAAAATTATTAGGTACACTGATGGCGTGCTGTATCAGCTGAATGATCGTTTCGGTGATCTCGTTGAGTGAGGTATAATCCATTATTAGAGTTGTCCCAGCCCGATGCCGAGCCTGTTCATTCTTCCGTTATTATCATCTGCCGGTTTCTGTACAATCCGTTTGATGACTTTTTGTGGTTGCGATGCTGGTGGGGATACTATTTCAACGGTGATCTTTCCTATCGTGAGTTTTGGTACTGTTTGCTTCTTTGATTCAGCTGTCGATCGTTGCTTGTCCTGCGAAATAAGTTCAGGAATTCGCGGCATGATTTCCTGCACTGTTTGCCTTTCCGGAGAACTTTTCAATGGCTTTCGACCAGGAACGGGAACTATCGGCGAAGGACGGTTTTCCGTGAGATCATCATGCTGCAGGTCGGGTGCATGGGATGTCGTTGTCCCGTCCAACGGTATGATCCGAGGCAATGTGTCATGTTCCTCACCTTGAAATGCAGGTACATTTATTTGCCGGATCTGATCATTTAACTGAGGATTTAATGGAAACCTGGAATCCGCTTGATCAATAGGAATTTCATTAGATGATAATTGCGTTTTAGGTAAAGGTAAGGAGGATGAAGGTAAAGAATGCTGCTCAGCAATTTTTTCTTCATACCGAATGCGTTCTATATGCTTGGCAATGTATTGCACTTTCGGTTCACTCTCCAGAGCTGCTTTTCCAGGGTCGGGCCGCATGATATTTGTATGCACCTGCTCCGGCGGATCGTAGTTTATGCCCTGGTTTTGCAGCAACCCGGCACCTTTCGGTTGGTTATTTACAGACCAGTCTTCTACAACATCCATTTGATCAGCATCGGGTTCAGGGGTCAACGGCGGAGAGAGCGCGGGCATGACAGCTTGATTTCCAGTAATGTTGTTTCTTGCTGCGATGGCGGCGAGGTAAGTTTTCATTCTTTATTTAATTTTCAGCGATCAAGAATGCATAGTGCTTTCGCTCGGTCCTCGTCAGGTCCAGAATCTCCCGGTGCGACCAGTGATAGTGTGATGCAATGAGATGAACCTCCTCCAGCAGATTTCGCCTTTCAGCTGTAAGCCGTGCCATAAAAAATGACTGCATGTCAAACAACACCTGTTGAACAAGGCCGCATTCGGGACAAACAGCCTGCATTTCCTGGCTCAGCACAGGTGCTAGTTCAGCCATTTTTATCTGAACGCTTTCGCCAATGATTTCCGGTTCGCCGGCGCCCATGCATCGCTTAAGCAAGATGTTTACCGCCGTGGTTCCGTCAACTCCCTCTACTGCTATTTCATCCTCACCGGTCGGAAGTCGAAAACGAATTCCCGGTTCCGGCTCATACATACCATCATCCGGAATTGAAACCTCAGCGGGATAACAATGAGCGAGAAGGTCGTCGAGGGAAAAATCAAGATCAAATTTTTGTCCACAACCCCTGCATTCGAGCGTACTCGAAATCTTTGCACCATAGAGTGTCCGGTATAGCCGGGCTATCACCCTGTCCCTGTCGGCTGTAACGATAGCGGCAGCATCGAACCTATTGCCGTTGTTTCCGTTTTGTGACAGCGAACGAAGGAGGGCAAGCACACCTGAGGTGTTGTTTGCCTCCACTGACAGCTCATCAGCGCCGGTGAGACCCCTCAGGTGCATACCCTGTGCTCCAGGAGTATAAAGAAATGGAATAAAGAGTCCGTTCAAGCAGCTTTGGTTTTAGATTGTTAGGTCTGTGTAGGTTCC
This sequence comes from Chlorobium sp., assembly GCA_005843835.1. GTDB lineage: Bacteria > Bacteroidota > Chlorobiia > Chlorobiales > Chlorobiaceae > Chlorobium. The sequence goes on along the minus strand of SZXZ01000111.1, from coordinate 4,533 downwards.
GGCACTTCAACATCACGTTCCCAGCCTTCATTCTGCAGGACCATTTGCTCAATTGCCACGGCATGGGCGTTTGCATCGAGGTCGGGCAATGCCTGATAGGAAGATACCCAGCACCTGAAGACCTTATAGGCCTTTGCAACTACGCCCTGTTCATTCAGCAGTTCGATGATCAGGTCTTTCCTGAAATCCTTGAGCGAGATCATCGAATCACCTTCGACGTTCCACACTTTTTTTGCCCAGTTTTCAAACTCCGGATCATGGGTTACACCACGTTCCAGGGTGATGGGTTCGAACTTCCATACACTCGGTGTAACCCGTGAACTGCTGGGATCGCCGCCTTCGCGGTGAGTGACCGGTTCGGTGGATTGCTTCAATGCTGTAACCTTGCTTACCCCTGCAACAACTTTTCCGTCCCAGCGGATACGGAATTTAAAATTCTTGTATGGATCGAAGCGATAGGCATTGACCGTAAATTGAGGAATTGCCATGATATTTTAGTTTTAGATTAGACTTGAATTTGACCGGCCATTTGCTGAAGTGTAAGAACCACGAACTCAGCAGGTTTAAGGGGAGCAAACCCGACCCAGATGTTAACAATACCCAGGTTTATGTCGTTTTGTGTGGTGGTTTCGCTGTCGCATTTGACAAAATATGCATCCTGCTTTGTTTTGCCCTGGAATGCTCCCTGACGGAACAGATTATGCATAAAGGCACCGACATTCAATCTGATCTGTGCCCAAAGTGGTTCATCGTTAGGTTCAAACACTACCCATTTCAACCCACGGAAAAGGCTTTCTTCAATAAAAAGTGCAGTGCGGCGAACAGGGATGTACTTGTATTCGGAAGCATTCTGGTCCGAGCCTGCAATAGTTCGTGAGCCCCATGAAACAATTCCTGTGGCCGGAAAACTGCGCACACAGTTTACCGCTAGAGGATTGAGCAAACCATTTTCCCGGTCATTAAGCAGGTACTCAACACCCTGAACCCCTGTGAGACTTGCCTCTGTTCCAGCTGGAGCCTTCCATACACCCCTATTGGAATCGATTCTTGCATATAGTCCGGCGATAGTTCCCGAGGGAGCTGAAACCCGCAGCTGTCCTCCATTCATCGGATCCGATATTTTAATCCAGGGATAATAAACTGCTGAATAATCACTTTTCGGGAGCGACGAACCACCAATGACTGTTGCTATTTCATTTGGTTTTTTGGAAGAAGGAGGAGCATCGATGATCAAAAATGCCCTCCGTTCATGGCAATAGGCTTCACTTTCCATTAAGATGCCACTGTCTGTAACCCCCGGAAGGCAAAGAATGTTGAAAAGATCTTCAGCCTCCAGCGCATAGATGCCCGTACGATCATTCCTGCTTCCAACATAAATATTATATGCCGTTGCATCAGTTATTGCACTTTCACTTCCTCCCTGCAGCATGATGTTCTTTGCTGAGCTGATTGTAGCCCCATTGACTCCACCTACTAGCAAAAACAATTTCTTTGCAAGATCATCCCCAGGGACTTCATTAACCACTATGGATGAAGTTGTGCCCCTGCTACCGGGAGAAAGGACAAGTTTTCGTGCGGCTGCCACGGAACCAGCTGCCACGATACAGGTGAATTCCTGGTAGGTTTTAGAAGACAATTTCAAAGCCCTTACAGCGGTCTTGATCCTGTCTGCCAAGTCTGTCATTTTTGAATCGATTGTAGCGCCAGCAAGGGCAGCGGTACTGATGGTCACAAGATCGGGAACACTCCCATCAAGACTTATCTGAAAACTTTTAATCGCTGCCGAGGGCACACCTGGCGCCGCTGTCAGATCTGCCAATTGTATATCACCAGAGGTTAGAGCTGACCGATCCGGTGCCTCAGGTGGCCTTTTTGTAAGTCCTGCTGCATCAATTTCTCTGCCACCGGCATTTAACCCAAGCCGAAGGTTAGACGCAACATTACCGACAGGACTTGCCAGAACTTCAATTCTTGAATTTTCAACGGCATCTCCTGTGCTCATCAGTATTTTTGTGCCGGTTCCATCAACAACACAGGTAAAGCCCGAAATCGCTAGCTGCCCGTTGGCCTGTGCCTTAACTTTCAGTTGTATCGCTGCGCAAAGGGTAGCAAGTTTATCTGCAGGCGTTACGCCGGCCACATCAGCAGGAACATCGAGTTTTACAAGCACGGGATCAAGTCCGTTGATCCTCAGAGCAAAGCTATTATGATTTGCATCGACAAGCGTAGAAACATCCAAAAGAGTGCCCCCGCCGCCGGTAAGAGCCGCGCTTTGCGAAACTCCCGCAACAAAACCACCAGCCAGTGGTTTCCGCGTGACCTTCACAAGTTTTGAGGACGCATTTACAATTGTTTCAACGAACCGCGAATGCAGCTGATTCATCGAAAGATTCGAAAATACTTCAGATACACTATCGGAAGGATTAAACGATGATTTGAAGTTAATGACCAAATTGAACGTGCTATCAGGATTGGTAGTCAAGTAATTGATCTGAACTTCGATCTGGTTGCCTTCTGTTCCAGGATCAAGAGCTTCAATTCTTAAACTGTTGGTTAGCAAGGGATCCCATACAGCAGCGGACGGATCTTTTACCAGTCTTACAATAATCGCAACAGTCCCTCCATTCAAAAAATATTGTTTGACCGAATAGCTCAATTCGGAAGTTGAAGAAATGCCCCCGAATATTCGTTCAAATTCAGCATAACTGAAAATTTTTACCGATTTGTTATTCGGCCCCCGTTTAGTTGTTCCTATAAAAGCGGTCACGGAGGTACTCACTCCTGTAATCGTTCGCACTCCGCTGGGTATTTCCTGGACATACACACCAGGATAAGAAGTTTGTACGGCCATAATATTTTATTTTAAGAGTTATTAAAATGAATAAAGTTGAACGTATAAAGCTTCGCCTCTTCAGTCACACTGAACCATTTTTTTAGAAATTAAATTGGTCTGAATTGTTTGTACGATATAACTATAGCAACTGCATTATATCCTATCGTGTTAACGATTGTTATCGCAATCGGATACCATTGAACACAAACTTACACTTGATGTTACAACCTTGAGTTATGTATTGCTTTTCAGGTACTGATGTGTGGGTAAAAAAATAGACTACCAGAAAACTTGATATATGAAGGGCCTTAATTTAACAGCAAAACAATCGCGACTACATTATATCCTATCGTGTTCCATTGATGGATTTTTTGTAAACACAAAGCTAAACTTGACGTTAGAACCTTTGAACTATGAATTGCTTTTTTTCAGGTACTGAGGTAATGCGTGGGTATCGAAAAGACTACCAAGAGACACTTGATATTTGAAGGGGTTATAAATCCTTATAGCATAACTCTAATTAAATAGACTATTTATATCAACATCGCCATTATAAGCTATGTTCAATAGTGAGTTTTAACCATAGTGTTATACTAAAGATTCCTCATGATTATAAATATTATTTTTATTTATTTCCAAATAATTTTTTAATGATCCCGAATCAAGACACTGCAGGTAAACCTACAGCATTATGTCACTTTTCATTCAACCATTTACTAATTCTGAGTGGTGGTGAAATTTTTTTTACGTTGAAAAGTACAAATATTCTTACAAAAAAAATTCGTCTCTGGATGTATTTGCGGATAACGTTTTTTTCTATACATTTTACGTATATACTTTCGGTAGTATTTTTAACGCAGTTTTCACCCGATAGTACGCTGTGTTATTCGCTCTGCCCCTTTTTCAGAGAGATTGCTGTTTGAGTATTGTTCTGATTGCGGGTAATCCCCTCCAGCCCTTTCTTAAGTGACTTTTTACATGAATATTGACAACTAATAATTCATGTTCCATGCAAATATCTGCTGAAAAATATAGCAATGTAGTGGTCGCAGGTGCAATTTACGACCTTATAACCACGTCAGGTTTTGCTACGCCCTGGACGTTTGCTGTTGTCCATAAATATATAGGAATGGTGTATCCCCTACCACCGTTTGAACCTATGCATGTTATGTTCGCAAACCTTCTCGGCAGCGTTGTTGTTATCTGGGCGTTTTTTCGCATCCGGAATCCAAAACCGGCTCTTGGTCTGTTTGACAGTATTTCCAGAACACTGTGCCTTACATGGGAGCTATATTACGTTATAGCCGTGCATGGATCGCCTGTTGTCTGGTTTTATGCCGCTTTTGAATTTTTGTTCGGTGTTTTGGAAGGCTATGGATACTGGAGTCTCCAGAAAAACCAGGAAAGCGTATCGTAGACATCATGCGCCTAGTTCTATCTCCAAACCGTGAAATCTATGGCAGTCCTCGCATTGCCGTTTGCCTGCAAGAGGAAGGTTTTCGATGTAGCAAACCAAGAACAGCCCGGTTAATACGATCTATGGGGAGTCGCTCTACAGTGGCTAAAAAATTCAAGGTAACGACAGACTCAAACCATAAGGAACCGATTGCTCATAACCTTCTGGGCCAGGTGTTTAAGGCTGATTTTATCAATGACGCCTGGACAAGTGACCTGACGTATGATCAGCGACGGATTATTTT
>SZXZ01000104.1 GCA_005843835.1 Chlorobium sp. | reverse complement strand
CGGACTTCATTGATGATACGGTTCGAGACCCTAGCTAGAAAATCATGTGGCAGCTGGGCCCAATCGGCAGTCATTCCATCTGTCGATTCAACAGCCCTTAGGGCCAGAACATTTTCGTAGGTGCGCTTGTCGCCCATGACACCGACTGACTGTACCGGCAGCAGCACAGCAAATGCCTGCCATACCTTGGTATAGAGTCCGCTTGATTTTAGTTCTTCAATATAGATTTCGTCAGCATTCCTGAGTATATCCAATCGTTCTTTATTGACCGATCCGAGCACTCTTACCGCAAGGCCTGGACCGGGGAACGGATGACGCATCAGGATGTCTTCGGCAATACCAAGTTCACGGCCTACAGCTCGAACCTCATCCTTAAACAGTTCTCGAAGTGGCTCAATGAGCTTCAGCTTCATGCGTTTGGGTAATCCACCCACATTATGGTGAGATTTTATGGTTTCTGAAGGGCCCTTGACGCTTACGCTTTCAATAACGTCAGGGTAGAGGGTTCCCTGTACCAGAAATTTTTCATGGTGTATATGTTCTTCAAATATCTGGATAAATGTTCTGCCGATGATTTTGCGCTTTTTTTCAGGAGCAGCAATATTTTTCAGTCGTTTAAGGAACAATTCAGACGAATCTGCAAGGGTAACCTTCAGGCCTAAAGGCTTAAGAAAGCTCATTACTTTTTCAGCTTCATTCTTTCTCAGGAGCCCGTTATCAACAAAAACACAGTGCAGTTGTTTACCAATTGCCCGGCTCACCATAACAGCTGCAACGGTAGAATCAACACCCCCGCTGATGCCGCAGATAACAGTTTCTTTGCCTGCTTTACGACCTATTTCCTCAATCTGGTGCTCGATAAAGCTTTTTGATGACCAGTCCGGCTTGATACCTGCAATAGTGATAAGAAAGTTCGAAAGAAGCTGTTTGCCGTAAATAGTGTGCTGAACTTCAGGGTGAAACTGCAACCCGTATATTTTCAAGGCACCTTTACTGCCGAAACTTTCGATGGCGCACATTTCAGAATTGCCACTGCTGGCCGTTACCCTGAACCCTTCCGGCAGCCGTATCACTTTATCGCCATGGCTCATCCATACATCTGAATCTGGAATATCGCGGAACAGTAAACTTTCATATTCCTCGTCATGAGAAACTGTAATTTGTGCTCGACCGAATTCATGTTTTAAAGAACCGGTAACTTCTCCTCCAAAATGCTTGGCGATAGCTTGCAACCCATAGCAGATACCCAGCACAGGAATACCTAATGAAAAGATACCCTCATCCGGCATTATAGCAGATTCGCCATAAACGCTGGTTGGTCCACCCGACAGGATAATAGCTTTCGGATTGTGTTCTCTGATAATCTCCGGAGAAGAATTAAAGGGAAGAATTTCAGAATAGATACCCAATTCACGAATACGACGAGCAATTAACTGAGTGTATTGCGATCCAAAATCAAGAACTAAAACCGACTGCATAACAAAACGGATTGTGTGTTAAAAGAGCGTAACATCAGTAAGCCTCCTGTGGCTTCGGGATAACAGCCGGAACAGGGTTTTGCGGGCCGGGAGCTCCATTGTCGTTTACAGGAGCACCACTATTTCCCTCAGCAGGCATATCGTTTACGTTGGAAGTTTGCCCTCCAGGACGGGACTGATAAAATTTAAAGCCTTTTGGAGTATAGTATTCGATATAAACATTATTGCCGATCAGCTCGGAAGGCGTATTGGTCTGACCTGACATCGGGACAGCAATGACTGTTTCTGGAATATGAAAATACCTGTTTTCAAGTTTCAGTGACCGATCAGCGTAACATCGTTTCATAAATCCTGCCCAGATTGGAAGTGCCGCTCTCGCACCCTGTCCATACTCCATGGATGTAAATTTGACTCTCTCGTCATCAAACCCTGTCCATACAACAGCGACAAGTTGAGGTGTGAACCCTGCAAACCAGGCATCTCTCATGCTTTGTGTCGTGCCGGTTTTTCCGGCAGCCTCAACATCAAAACCGTAACGAGCGCGCACAGCTGCACCTGTCCCTTTATTGATGACATCCTTAAGCATCGAAACCATCACAAAGTTGGTGGTAGAGTCAATAGCAAAACGACGGTTGAGCGTGTAGGATGATAACAGTCTGTTATGCTTGTCCTCTACTTTCAAAATTGAGACTGGTTCATTCCATATACCGTTGTTTGCAAAGGTCGAAAATGCCCCTGCAAGTTCAAGAGGGGTAACTTCTGAAGTTCCAAGGGCTATCGAGAGGTTCGACGCTAATGGTGAAGTGATACCCATTCTTTTAGCATAGCTGATGATTTCCGCTGTAGTAAGGTGTTCATAGGCAAGCCTGACGGTAACCTGATTCAGTGAGTGAGCTAGTGCGGTACGGAGTGTCGTCATCCCCCCCGATGAACCGTCGGAGTTTCTTGGCGACCATATAGTGCCATTACCACTGTTAAGGGCAAGTGGCTGGTTAAGTACCTGAAAGTTTGAAGGTATACCCTTGTCGATAGCTGCAGTATAGACAAAAGGCTTAAAGGTGGAACCCGGTTGACGTTTTGCCTGCCATACATGGTCGAACTGATATTTGTAATCATCCGGCGAAAACTTGTTTCCCCCAACCCAGGCCTTAACATGCCCGTTAGTCGGGTCGATAGCCACCAGAGCGACCTGAATCCTGGTTTTTGCCTGCAACAGATCATTAAGCCATACATGGTCAGCCTTAAGCTTTGCCATCGCAGTTGCATCAGATTGACCGTCTTCGATAAGCCCCTTGTATTTCTCGCTCTCCCTGATAATCTGGTTTTTCAAAGATTCAGGCCATTTCCATGCGCGGTCAAACGAGGCCTGTAAATCGGCAAGATGTTCAGCTGCCGCCAGTTGGGCATAGTTCTGCATCCGGCTGTCAAGAGTTGTCTGGATGGAGAGGCCGTCGCGGTATAGGTCCACATTTCCAAGCATTGCAGACGGTTTTACAGTCTGCCGGATATATTCAGTAAAGTAAGGAGCCAGACCCTGATGGTTTACCGGTGTGTACTTCAATACCAGGGGGGTTTTCTGGGCAGTTGCAGCCTGTTTTGGGGTAATGAATTTTGCTTTTTCCATCAGCGAAAGAATGAGATTTCTTCTCCCTGTAGCGCTTGAAGGATCTTTAGCCGGATTGTATGCCGTTGGATTTTTCAGTGTGGCAATAAGCGCAGCGCTTTCAGGCAGCGTCAGGCGATATGCAGGTTTTCCAAAGTAGGTATGGGCAGCTGCCTCGATACCGTAAGCACCGGACCCGAAATATACAGTGTTCAGATATAGCGCAAGGATCTCATCTTTTGTGTACGTTTTTTCGAGTTCAATAGCCGTGACAAACTCCTTGACTTTTCGACTGACAGTACGTTCCTGGCTCAGATAGAGGTTTTTTGCCAGCTGCTGGGTAATGGTACTGGCTCCCTGCCAGCGGGTTCTTCCTTTAAGAATATTTTCACCCATTGCCAAGGTAAGCCGTCTGAGATCAACACCCCAATGCTGGTAAAAAGCTACATCTTCGGTTGCAATCAGAGCATAACGAGCAGAAAGTGGAATAGATTTAAGGGGAATAAAGGTACGATTTTTCAGAAAAAACTTATGGAGCAGCACGCCATCTTCCGAATACACAAGAGATGCGAGTTCCGGGTTCGGATTTTCAAGCTCCTCAAGGCTCGGCAGCCCTAAAAAATTGTTCATCGCCGACACCTTCGGGCTCGTTAATGGTAATGCGATGAAAAAAGCAATAAAGAAAAATATGCCTTTGGTCAATAATTTACTCACAGTATCGATTGATCTTTAGTGTGTTATCCGCTGTTACAAGAGTAACAATATCATGGTCATACAATCAGGCGTTTTCAACTGCCCGTATTTTCCAGCGCTTTCTTTTTATAAAATTGTTCAGCAAATTCAAAATGTTTTTTAAGCTCCAGGGCAAATGCAGCGGTATCTTCAAGCATTGGCAAATGTCCGAGATCGTCGAACTTCGCTAATCTCGTTGGAGCAGCTGAGTCGGTTCGACGTTTATTATAAAGAGATATAGTGCCTTCTGGAGGAATGGTATGATCGGCCATGCCGACACAGCAGAGCACCGGAGAGGCGATATAGAGGACATGTCGAGTATAAGCCCTCAGAGATTCAGGGTCAATGGAAAACCTGCCGACAGCATTGGTCGCCTCTTTGTCTGACTGGGTGAAGTCCTCGATAATAATATCATGATACTCTTTGGGAATTTCTTTAGCTGCTGCCCGTTTTATAAAAAGGCTTTTCAGCGGTTCAGACTGAAAAATAGAACGGAACTGCAAGGAAAAATCAATCAATCCACCTAAAAAAAAGAGGCCAAGCGACGTAAAGGCAGTCTCTTCGAAAATTCCGCATGCGATGATTGTTGCAGAAACCAGTGCTTCACGGTATCGAATGCAGAGTTCAGTTGCAACCATGCCCCCCATGGAATGACCGACAATATGCAGTTTTTTTGATGTCTTGAGCCCCAGATGTTCAATCAGAGCACCGGCTTCATCAGTAAAACCCTGAATGGTAAAAGTTGGTTTATACCCCTTTATCACCGTTTTTCCAGTACCACTCTGGTCATAGGTAATACATCGGTAGTTAGCCGAAAGCAGAGTAACTAAAGGTTTCCAGTATCGGGATGAAACGGCCCAGCCATTAACAAAAAGTACCACAGGTTTTTCTGCTCCTGAAGGATCAGATTCCGCAGTGTCTTCATAATAAAGATTGCAGCGATAGGACTCTAGGTAACTCATCGTAGAAGCATGGTTTCTTTGTGGAAAGCAAAAAACTAATATATAACAATAATAACTTTTCTCCCGACCTTCCCCACAAGAGCCATCAATCCTCCTTTGTAACCAGTAGGGGTTATAAACAAGGAAATCCCGTGTGATAAGCGACGGAATTTGTTATGGTATTCTTGTAATCTCTCTATTAAAACAAGTATCCGTCTGAAATTGATAAGCTTTTCATATTTTGTATGGTTTTCGTGAAACTTTATAACGGCAAACAGGTGATGTATGGATGAGGATAAAATATTATTGGCCATGCGTTTAATGGCATGGGAAAGAGCAAAAGGGGAGCTTAATTCAGTTCTTCAAAGTTATTGGACGGAAGAATTCGATGATGAGTTTGTTGAAGGTGCCCGTCAGATTGTCGAAAATTTTTTAAACGATTTTGAGGACTATATCACCTAAGAGCTAGGTCACCTCTCCTGTTTTGTTCCATATCACTCAATGACTACATTACGGCAGCTAAAGCATTACGAAACCAGTCATGTAAAAAAAGCATAACAATGGATTATTCCTTTACCGCTCTGCTCTCTTCTTTTACAGACTTTATTCTTCACATTGATGTTCATCTTCAACTCCTTGCAGCAGAGTACGGATATTGGCTTTACGGTATTCTTTTTGTCATTATTTTCAGTGAAACAGGATTTGTAGTCACACCTTTCCTGCCGGGTGATTCACTCCTTTTTGCCGCCGGTTCGCTTGCGGCCATGAAAGGTTCATCGCTCAATCCGCACTTGCTTTTTGTGCTCTTTTTTATAGCCGCAGTATTGGGCGATACCCTTAACTACCATATTGGGAAGGGAATTGGTCCTAAAGTATTTCAATACAAAAAATCACGATTCTTTAATCCTGAACACCTCGCCAAAACCAATCTTTTTTTTGAAAAATACGGAGGCAAAACTATCATCATTGCCCGTTTCATTCCAATCGTCAGAACTTTTGCTCCCTTTGTTGCAGGAGTCGGCACTATGACCTATAGCAGGTTCATCATGTTTAATATATCAGGCGCTGCACTTTGGGTTGGACTATTCAGCTACAGTGGCTATTTTTTTGGTCAACTTCCCCTTGTTCAGCAGAACTTCAAGTTGCTGATCATGTCGATTATCGTGCTATCTCTTATGCCCCCGGTTATTGAATATGTTAAGCATCGACTTAGCCCGAAATAAGATAAGCCGGAATGTGTATGGATTGTTGATAACTTGGTGATATATGGTTCAGTGTCTCAACGAAGATATGATATGATAGAGTCGGTTTGTGGAGTTGGAAAGCGGTTAAGAGTATATTAAATAATAATATATCATTTATTTTAAGGTAAAAGAGACACTTTTTTGTCTGATTTAGAAAAAGTGCAGAATCATGTTGATTACGTACAAGAATGTTGATAGACTGGAACTCTCTGCTAATTTGGAGCGGTAAACGTGCTTGTGTCTCATCCTGCACCAACGAAAAAAGATTATTTTAATCCATGGATTTTCTTA
>SZXZ01000107.1 GCA_005843835.1 Chlorobium sp. | reverse complement strand
ATGACGCAATACAGATATGGACCGATGTTGATGGGGTTATGACTTGCGATCCCAGGCTTGTGCCTGAGGCAAGAAGTATACGGGTAATGACTTTTTCCGAGGCGGCCGAACTTGCCTATCTTGGAGCCAAGGTTTTGCATCCTGATACCATAGCACCTGCAGTACAGAAAAATATTCCAGTGTATGTTTTAAACTCATTGCATCCTGATGCTAAAGGGACCATTATTACCAATGATCCCCAAAGGCTTTCAGGAATGAGTTATGATGGTTTGGTAAAATCAATTGCTGTAAAAAAAGGGCAGTGTATCATCAATGTTCGTTCAAACAGAATGTTTGGCAGACATGGATTTATGAGCGAATTGTTCAGTATTTTTTCTCAATACGGCGTGTCTGTAGAAATGATTTCGACCAGCGAGGTTTCAGTGTCGCTCACCGTGGATGAAAAAAGCTACAGTGATGATCTGCTTCATGACTTGAAAGGTTTTGGTGAGGCTGAGATTGAGCACGGAGTCGCAACAATAAGTGTTGTAGGCGATAATTTACGGATGTCCCGCGGCGTTGCCGGCAGGATATTCAGCGCATTGAAGGACGTTAATCTCAGAATGATTTCTCAGGGGGCATCAGAAATAAATGTGGGTTTTGTTGTCGAAGAGGGCGAAGTCCTAACGGCGGTCAACAATCTTCATACGGAGTTTTTCTCCGGTCAGCAGAATAAGGGGATTTTTGAGGTGCCGGCAGGGAGTCGATAAGTCACAACAGAGTTTAACAGTAAAAAAAGAGGTACTGCACAATGGATTATAAAAAAGCCGGAGTTGATATCAGTGCGGGAGAGGAATTTGTCCGCATGATCAAACCCCAGGTTCGTCAGACTTTTACCGAGGGGGTTATAACTGATATCGGAGCGTTTGGAGGCTTTTTCCAGCCTGATTTTTCACAGTATAAAAAGCCGGTGCTTGTCAGCAGTATTGATGGTGTCGGTACAAAGCTTAAAATTGCGCTGGAGCTTGGCAAGTATGATACCGTCGGCTCCTGTTTAGTCAATCATTGCACGAATGATATTCTGGTTTGTGGTGCTAAACCTCTGTTTTTTCTTGATTATTATGCTTGCGGCAAACTGACTCCACCAGTTGCGGCATCAGTGGTAACCGGAATGGTGAATGCATGCCGCGAAAACGGATGTGCGCTCATTGGCGGTGAAACTGCTGAAATGCCCGGGCTTTACCAGGATAGGGATTTTGATCTTGCAGGATCTATCGTCGGAGTTGTAGACCATGAAAAGATTATCAACGGATCAGCAATCAGGGAGGGAGATGTTATGATAGGGCTGCCATCGACCGGTCTCCATACTAATGGTTATTCGTTGGCAAGAAAGGTATTTGAAGGCAGAATGTTTACTTCTTTTTCCGGCCTTGACGGGTCGGTAGGTGAGGAGCTCCTGAAAGTCCATCGTTCCTATCTTTCGGTTATTGAGCAGTTCTTTGGCTCATCAGATCTTAAAGGATTGTCTCATATCACAGGAGGCGGCCTCATGGGTAATACCATGCGGATTGTTCCTGAAGGTTTAATGCTTAATGTTGACTGGAGGGCCTGGCCTGAGCCATTGATATTTGATATAATCAGGAGAGAAGGTAATGTTCCTGAAGAAGATATGCGCAGGACTTTCAATCTCGGCATCGGACTTGTGATGATTGTAGATAAAAATGCAGTAGACAGAATAATCTCGTGCTTGAAATCACAGCATGAAAATGCGTACATTATAGGTCAAGTGGACAGAATTTGATACTAATTTCTCATTTTGTTGAAAAAAAGTAATAATCAGAAAGGTTTATGCTGACTTTACTGACAATTTTAATAGTGAGCTATGTTATCGGCTCCATTCCTACCAGTCTCGTGGCAGGGAAGATACTCAAGGGTATTGATATCCGGAATTTCGGCAGCGGAAATGCCGGAGGCACCAATGCTTTCAGAGTGCTGGGCTGGAAAACGGGACTAATTGTAACACTTATTGATATTTCCAAGGGTGTTGTAGCGGCTGTTTCTGTTGTTGCTTTTTTCAAAAATCATCCGATTGGCACGTTCCCTGATATGAATGAGGTTGCTTTGCGGCTTCTTGCTGGAATGAGTGCCGTCATCGGTCATGTGTTTACTCTTTTTGCCGGATTCAAGGGAGGAAAGGGTGTCAGTACCGCTGCCGGAATGCTGATCGGGATTGCCCCGGTAAGTATGCTTATGGTTGTCGGCATTTTTCTTTTAACCGTATATGTTTCCAGGCATGTTTCTGTTGCATCCATGCTTGCGGCTATTGCTTTTCCGTTGATTATAGCTATTCGCAAATATTTTTTTGAGCTGGGCGGAGGACTTGATTACTATATCAGGCTTTTTGGTTCACCCGTATTTTTTCATGACAGTCTGGATTATCATCTCATGATTTTCGGGCTTATTGTAGCATTTGCCATCCTTTTTACTCATCGTGCCAATATCAGAAGACTCCTTTCTGGCACAGAAAGTCGCGTGACGTTCGGAAAGCATTCATGATGTATTGATTTTTAATGAAAATTGCTGTGTTGGGTGCCGGAAGCTGGGGAACTACGCTTGCTGTGTTGCTTGCCAAAAAAGGTTATCAGGTTCAGTTATGGGCTCACAGGCCCGAATTTGCGGCAAAACTGAAAGCAGAGGGAGAAAATAGCCGCTATCTCAAGGGTGTTTATTTCCCTGAAACCTTACAGGTGTCGGATCACCTTCAAAGCCTTGTTGCCAGGTCGCAGATTATTGTTACAGCAGTTCCTTCACAGGCCCTGCGAGAGACCGTCACCGGTTTCCATGATCTTTCTTTAAAGGGAAAGATTCTGGTCAATGTTGCAAAGGGAATCGAGATCGGCACGGGAAAACGCATGTCGGAGGTTTTGCTTGAAGTACTTCCGGGTCTTCAGGTTTCTCAGGTTGCCGCTTTGTACGGTCCAAGTCACGCAGAAGAGGTATCAAAAGAGCAGCCCACTACAGTTGTCGCATCCTCACCATCGCTTCAGACCGCCGAAAAAGTCCAGGATGTGTTTCATACCAAAATGTTTCGCGTGTACGTCAATACTGATATTATTGGCGTTGAAATAGCCGGTTCAGTCAAAAACATCATTGCGATTGCCGCTGGTATTTCTGACGGTATAGGATTTGGTGATAATGCCAAGGCAGCTATAATTACCAGAGGCCTTGCTGAAATATCGAGGCTAAGCAGTAAGCTTGGCGGTGATCCTCTGACTATTTCCGGTCTTTCGGGTATCGGAGATCTGGTTGTTACCTGTTTAAGCCGACATAGCAGAAATCGTTATGTTGGTGAAGAGATTGGTCGAGGTCGCTCACTTGATGAGGTCATCAGTCAGATGAATATGGTTGCTGAAGGTGTATTGAGTTCAAAAGCAGTCTTTGAATTGAGTAGGGTTTTGGGCGTTGAAATGCCAATTACACAAACTGTTTATGAGATCCTTTTCGAAGGGAAACCTGTCCAGCAGGCAATATTAGATCTGATGACGCGGGACCCTAAGCAGGAACGGGATTAATAGGCTATTGATGTTTTTTTGGATATTCGTGAAAGACGATTTTTCCGGTATCAGCTGCAGCTTTTTCCCATGATTTTATCTTCATATCCACAGAGACAATACTGCAAGTTGACATGCTGTCAATGTGGTTTCCTGCGAGCAGATTCACAAAATCTGTGATTGTCGGGTTATGCCCGAAGAGCATTACTGTCGTATAGTTGTCAGGGATCTGTTGAACAATATTCAACAGATGAGTAGTCCCTCCCTCGTATATTTCAATCCGTGGTACAATTTGATCTCTCGGATATTCGAGAATTTCACAAAAAATCTCGGCTGTTGTGAACGCGCGGTTCGCCGGGCTTGAAATGACCAGATCCGGTTTTATTTCCTTTTTTTTGAGTTGATATGCCATGAAGGGCGCGGATTTCAACCCCCGGTCATTGAGCGGTCTATCAAAATCAGCCAGATCATGGTTGTCCCAGCCTGATTTGGCGTGACGAACAAGGTAGATTGTTTTCATTATTTTTTACTGAGTATAACGTTCCTTGAGTTGGATGATTCGTTGAAATGACTGGTTGATGCGTTCAGGTGTGATGATTTTTTTTTGCAGCAATGAATGAATAATGGCTGCTGCCTTTGAGGTAATTGCAGGGTCATAGGTCGTATTATTGGCGAAGATAAGTATATCAACTCCGGCTTCAATAGCAAGACGGATGGCAGTCTCAAGACCGTAATGGTCAGCTATGGATTTCATTTGCATGTCATCGCTTACAATGACACCTTTAAACTTGAGATTATTTCTTAAGAGGTCAGTGAGAGTCGCTTTTGAGAGGGTAGCCGGATACAATGGGTCCAGATTCCCGTTGAAAACATGTGCGGTCATGATGGCATCCTGGAACCCTGAAGCAATAAGGTCGCGGTAAGGCTCAAGCTCTTTTGCAGACCAGGTTGCCGTTACGTCAGTAAAATCAAGGTGGGTATCTTTAGTTGAACTACCGTGACCGGGGAAATGTTTGAGTGTGGAAATAATTCCATTTCTATGATAGGCTCTGAAGGTATACATAAGGTTGCTTGTCACCGTTGCAGGAACGGATGAAAAGCTTCTCCCCAGTTTGCCAATAACAGGATTGTCAGGATTGGTATTGAGATCGGCAACAGGAGCAAGATTCATAGTGATATGCATCTCTCTCAGTGTCCGGGCTGTTTTTGCTGCAGAGGCGGTTGTGCTGTCAGGATTGTTCAGCTTGCCAAGATATTCTGCAGACATGCTTGCAGGAAATCCATAGTTTTTTTTGAGGCGGTTAACCTTTCCGCCTTCCTGGTCAATGGCTATAAAAAGAGGTATGTTCGATAGTTTCTGCAGCTCATTAGTAAGATTTGATAACTGTTGCGGGCTGATAATGTTTCTTTGGGGTGAATGGGCAGGAACGTCATAGTCAAAGAGCACAATGCCGCCAATATGGTACTGGTTTATATCGGCAGCTATCTCGGGCGCGTTTCCTACACTTGAACCTCTGAAGCCGATCATCAGCATCTGGCCGACTTTTATGGAAAGGCTGTCAGGTTGCATGGAAGCAAACCCGGGAATGGAAGGAATTATAAAGAACAGCAATACCAATACCTGTACAATTCTTTTTTTCATAGCTGTATCGGATACTGCGAAAAAGGTCGAAGTTGTTATCATTGCTCAACAAAGTCTTCCGTTGGAGGTTCGGAAGACAATATAGCTGACTTACAGTACGGGAAGTAATTTATGGGGCAACCATAAAAGAAACTTCACCATCGGACAAATCAATATGAACTGATTCCCCCTCTTTGACCCCGCCGGAAAGAATGAGCTCGGAGATCTTATTTGTTATTTTACGCTGCATTACGCGTTTGAGAGGGCGTGCACCAAAAGAGGGGTCAAACCCGATGTCAGAAAGCCATGCAATCGCTGTGTCGGAAATTGTGAGGCTGATGCGTTGTCGCATTGCAGTCGCCTTGATATGGTCAAACTGGATCAGTACAATTTTTTTAAGGTCCTCTCTGGTTAGAGGGGTGAACAGGATAACTTCGTCTATTCTGTTGAGAAACTCAGGCCGAACCTGTTGCTTGAGAAGTTGAAAAAGTTTTTCCTGCAAACCGGAAAGAACAATGTCGGGTTTCATCCCATCCATTTTTTCCATTTCTGCCTGAATAAGCTGTGCACCGATGTTGCTTGTCATGATGATAATGGTGTTCTTAAAATTCACCGTACGACCCTTGCTGTCGGTCAGGCGACCATCATCAAGTATCTGAAGGAGGATATTAAAAACGTCAGGGTGCGCTTTTTCGATTTCATCAAGCAAAACGACTGAAAATGGTTTTCTTCTCACAGCCTCGGTCAACTGTCCACCTTCCTCATATCCAACGTAGCCGGGTGGGGCACCAACAAGACGACTGACATTATGTGCCTCCATGTATTCGCTCATGTCAATGCGTATCATGGCATCTTCATCATCAAAAAGATAGTCAGCAAGAGTACGCGCTAATTCAGTTTTTCCAACACCGGTAGGCCCAAGAAAAATAAAAGATCCGATAGGGCGTTTTTCATCTCCCATACCAGCCCTTGACCGTTTGACCGCTTCGCTTACCACACGGACAGCTTCTTCCTGTCCGATTACCCGTTTATGCAGTTCGTCCTCAATCAGGAGGAGTTTTTGCCTCTCAGACTGAAGCATTTTACTGAGAGGTATGCCGGTCCACTTAGAAACGATGTCAGCAATGTCCTCAGCATCAATCTCTTCTTTCATGATCAAATCGCCGGAAGCTTTTTTTGCTTCAATTTTCAGACGGTTTTCCTCTATCTCACGCTCAATGGTCACGGTTTTTCCATATCGGATTTCAGCAACCTTACCATAGTCTCCCTGGCGTTCGAATTCCTCGGCCTGAACCCGGAGGTCTTCAAGCTGCGATTTAAGGTTTCGTGAAGATTGAATAAGCGCTTTTTCACTGTCCCATTTTGCCTTTATGACAGTCTGCTCTTCGATAAGATTTGCCAGTTGTTTTTCTATCTCATCCAATCTCTGTTTTGTATCAGCGGTACTCATACTTTTTCGAGTTTGATTACGGACTGTGAATAAGAAAATTTGTTGTAAATTTAAAGCTTATAACCATAAAAACCACTATCGGCTACTATTTTAGACTATTAAAAAGTAACGGAAAATAAGGTGCAAAAGTTCTCAATCGGTTCATTGTCGGTTCCTGATGATAAAAACCCTCTTCTTATTGCGGGCCCTTGTGTAATAGAAAGCCGTGCAATGGCAATAGAAACGGCCGAAGAGCTGCAGCGCATAAGCCATTCTGAAGGTGTTCGTTTTATTTTTAAGGGATCTTTCCGCAAAGCTAATCGAACGTCAGCATCTTCATTTACAGGCATTGGAGACGTGGAGGCGCTGGAAGTTCTTGCCGAGATTCGCAACACCTTCGATATGCCGGTGATTACAGATGTCCATGAAACAAAGGATGTGGCTCTTGCTGCACATTATGTTGATGTATTGCAGATACCGGCTTTTCTCTGTCGTCAGACAGAGCTGTTGGTAGCTGCCGGGGAAAGCGGACTTGCTGTTAACATCAAGAAAGGGCAGTTTATGGCTCCTGAGGATATGCTTCTTGCTGCTGCCAAGGTTGTCAAAACGGGCAACACCAGAGTGATGCTTACAGAAAGAGGATCAAGCTTCGGTTATCACAATCTTGTTGTTGATTTCAGGGGTGTAGTTAAAATGGCCGAGTCAGGTTATCCGGTACTATATGATGCCACACACAGTCTCCAGCTTCCGGGAGCAGGAAAAGGTGTTTCCGGAGGCGAGAGGCAGTATGTTATGCCTCTCGCCCGGGCGGCTGTTGCTGTCGGTGTGAATGGTTTATTTTTTGAGATTCATCCCGATCCCTCCAAAGCCCTTTCGGATTCGGCCACTCAGGTCGCACTTGCCGATTTTAATGGAATTGTCAAACAACTGCTCCACCTCTACAGGTGTTTAGAGTCTTTTCATCCACTATAAAATTATTACTCTTTTGGCCGGTTTTCAATATTTTGGAATGCAGCCTTCACAGGCCGATCCATCTTCAAGAATAGAAGATGCTCTCAAGGCCGTCCGGGCGCTTATTTTTCCGGTTGACGGTGTGTTGAACGGTGGAAGAATTACGTTTGACAGCAGGGGCGGTGAAATCTGTTCACTCTCTGTCAGGGATGCCGTTGCTATTAGAGAGGCGCAAAAACAAGGGTTGCATATTGCTGTTATTTCAGAAAGGGATGCCGAAGGTTATCGTCCTTTGCTTGAAGAACTCGGGGTACAGGATCTCTTTCTCAGTGCTGGCAATCTGCTCGATGCGTATGAGGCTTTTCAGCAACTCCATGATCTTACCGACGACGAGTGCGCTTATATTGGTGATGATATCGGCGATATTGCTGTTCTCTCAAAAGCAGGCCTTCCTGTCACCTCTATTGATGGTGCTGATTTTCTAAGAAACCGTGTTGGATACATTGCGGGATACGAGGGAGGAAGAGGATGTGTGAGAGAAATCGTTGAGATGATTTTGATACACCAGGGTAAATGGCCATATGTAGAGTGTGCTGACGAAGAGACATAAAAGACGATATATTCTTATTTAGACGTTGGTGTTGTCGCACTTATCGTTCCTCCATCATAAACGCCGAAGCAATGGTGGGGTTCAGAAGCTCAGCTGTTTCTGAAAGTGAGAGCATTCCGACAATATTGGTGCCATGGTTTGGTTCGACATGAACATCCCCCCGGTATTCGGTTCCATTATCAAGCGCTTGTTCAAGTGCTTCCATTTTGCCGCGAAGACTGTATGCGGCTGATTGTGGCGTTGAACAGGATACTGGGGGATTCTCTTTTCCATGCAGAAAATATCCTTCGGGCAAAAGTTCGATTTGCAGATAATCGTGCCAATGGGTAATAGATGCCCCGAAACGGGAAAGATGTTGCGGGAAAGATGCTTTCGGGTTCAAAGTCATGAGTATACTTGCCGTTAAGGCATTGCCCAGTGCATGAGCAAGAATAGTCAAGGTATCAAATGAAGGCTTCGATATATCATCGGTCGATGATAATTTTTCAGGAGTCTTAATGTATGCTTTTCCCCCATCCGGCCCCTGAATGAGCCCGATTTCGACAAGGTCTTTTATCGGATCAAGATTATTTTTTCTGCATCCTGATCTGGTCGTGATGACGCTGATATCCGGCACATTAACACGGAAGATATTTCCATGAATCCTAATCTCAATCAATCGCTTTATCTGCTTTTCTTGAGCAGTCATACGGCAATCATGAGTGGAATAGTGAGCGGGGTTTACATTAACGGGAAGTTGTCGAGCAAAAAATCCGTAACTCATACCGCTTCGCTGGTCGAGATATCTGGCAACGATACGTTTATAAAAGTCGCTACGGTATTCAAGACCTTCAGTGGAGGTATGCGTTAGCAGGCTGGTGCTGCTGCTCCAGAGTGCGCTGCACTGCAGAAAATCTTTGGCAATCGAGTCAAATTCAGGGGAACTTGTATCCAGTTGTCCGTTTTGTATAGCAAAGTCTTCGGATTTAGGAGGGACAACCTGAGCGGTGAGTTTTGGCACCAGTGTAGATCGGACAGCTTCACGGGAAGGATTCGGGGAGTTGAAGGTCACGACTCCACCATTCATAGTGCAGATTGTCCAAGTATGGTCGGTAATAAATATGAGGATATGTACCATGTCACGTGCGAGCCTGCCGACAATAGCGTCAAGACGCTTCTGAGGCAGTGAATCAGTATTGACCGGTGCTGGTTCATCATAAATGCCGACAATAATGTTATTGTAGAGCGTTGCGACCCGGTTGATTGCAAGCAGGTTATCAGGAAAATAACCTGGAGCCAAGATAACGGTCCCCGGGGCAAATCGTCCGTCATTTCCTGTTGCCTCTTTTCCCGAAAGAACGGTAATCCCCAGAGATTGCATTGCGGCTAGAAGCGTACCGCAAAATTGGTCAAGACGACCACTAAGAACGGGAGCGGGGTAGATGACGGGCTTAAGACGTTTACACATCTCATCTAAAGTCAGAGGGGTATCCAGTGGTATCCCAAGCAGCTGGTTGAGGGAGCTGGACGTTAAGGTGTTGCTCATGAAGAAGATCAGCCTGATTCGTTCGGGAAGAATGGTTGCTCAGTTACAGACCGAAATTATGCTCACGGCCCCAGAGCAGTTTTGTACGTAGAATCTCACAGTAATTGCGGCTTTCATTGGCAACAAGATTGATGACTTCGGAAGATTTTTGTACAACCACCACCTCTTGAGGAGCAAGAAATTTCCTGAAATGTCCATCGCAGTTAAGAGGAAACTCTCCATCAGGAGAATCGACTGAAACCTCTATAACCTTGTCATCGCTTATAACTATTGGCCGGACAGTCAGCATATGCGGGCATATCGGCGTGATAACAAAAACACAGGATTTCGGGGCTATTATAGGCCCTCCGGCAGACATTGAATATGCTGTCGAACCTGTGGAAGTCGCTATAATAATGCCATCAGCCCGGTAGGAACTGAGCAGTTCGCCGTCCAGCTTTATTACAAAGGTCGGAATACGGGGATAGGTTCCTTTTTCAATGACCACATCATTCAAAGCTCTGAACTTCTGTACCTCGCGATTAACAGGAACTGATGCTTCAAGCTGCAAGCGGGTATGAATAGAGTATGTGCCGTTTAAAACCTTTTCGATAGCCCCGAGCATTTCCCCTTGAGTGAACTCTGTCAAAAAACCGAGGTAACCAACATTGACGCCTATAACCGGTTTTGTTACAGCAAAATGTGATGTAAAAAGAAGGGTTCCATCTCCACCTAATGATATAAAAGCATCACAGTGTTTGTAAAGCTCCTCTATAGGTTCAAATTTTTCAATCCGTAGTTTTTCTGCGGATTGGGTTTCAAAAACGTACTCAATGTTTCGTTCTTTAAACCATATAATAAGCTTACGGGCAAGCTCCAGAGCAGTTTCCCTTGAAACGTTGACAACAATTGCAAATTTCATTGCTTGTTCATTTCTTTAAGGGTTTGATAAAGCGTGTTGGCATCACTGAAGCGCGATTCAAGAGGGTCGAGGTCACGTTCCCTCACTTCGCGTGACAGCTTGGCAACTTCTGCGGAAAAACGTTCGAGCTCATCTGCAATATTGTCGCTGTTTGTTGCGATGATATCCTTCCATATTGCCCATGAACTTCCTGCAAGTCGTGTAAATGTTGCAAAACCAGGCCCGGATTTAGTGATCGATTCTTCGCAGTAAACCATGAGAAGGGTTGACAGCAGCTGAGGCAGGTGACTTATTTTTGCAATGACACGGTCATGTTCATCGGGTGTCATACATACTGTTGAGCATCCAGCTGAGTGCAGCAGCTCAATCAGAAACTTTCCTTTTTTTCCGGAAAGCAGGCTTTTATCGTCACAGAGAATAATGCGTTGGCCTTTAAGCAGTTCCTCATGGCTTTGATGATAACCCTGTTGTTCTTTGCCGGCCATAGGGTGCATCCCTACGAAAGGAAGCTTCAGTTCACATGCTTTTTTTGCAATAAGTGACTTTGTGCTTGATACGTCGCTGACAAGTGTTGAGGGATGTGCCAGAAGTTTTATTTCCTCGAGGAGGGAAATATTTACCTTAACAGGAGCCGCAAGAATAATCAAGTCGGCGCTGTACAGTTCTTCTTTGTTCTTAACAAACAGGTCAAGGCCAAGCCCTTTAACTCGACTTTGGTCGCAGTCAGTAAAGTTAGGGTCAAAACCCTGAAAAAGAATATTGCTTTTTATAGAAAGCGGAGAGTGCTTGATTGCTTTCAACATTGACATCCCGATTAATCCGAGACCAATAAATGAAATACTCCTAATAGGTGCAGAACGTTCTATCATGCGATTCAACTTTACCTGTTCGCCCTGCTTCCCGGGGCATCAATGGGAAATCCCTTTTTACAGAGCGGACATTCTTCGGGGGTGAAGCTTACAACTTCCATTGACAGTACTGAAAAATGATCATGAGCAAGTTTGACTCGGCCGTTACTACGGTCAACGACCGAGCCGACACCGACAAGTAATGCTCCGGATTGTTTGATGAGCTCAATCACTTCAGCAACCGAGCCTCCTGTAGTAATAACATCTTCTATAACAAGTACCCGTTCGTTGGATTCAAGGCTGAATCCTCGACGTATCGTCATAATTCCATCTTTGCGTTCAGCAAAAATAGTTTTAACTCCCAGTTGGCGCCCTACTTCTGTTCCAACAACAATTCCGCCGATAGCAGGAGAGATGACTGTTTCTACCCCCATGTTTGCGAAATGTTCAGCAATTTTGCTGCAGACAGCTGTGAGGTGTTCAGGATATTGCAGAACTTTTGCGCACTGAAAGTAGGTGTTGCTATGCCTTCCTGATGTCAGTTTGAAATGACCATCAAGCAGAGCTCCAGTTGATTTAAAAACGTCAAGCATTGTTGAAGAACTCATGAAAAATTGGGCTGAAAATTTAAAGCGAGGACGTTACCATCAATGAACCTAAAGATAAAGAAGCTGTTCCATAATGCTAAAGGAAAAAGTCCTTGTTTTGACATCCCAATGGATGTCACTTATCTACTTCTTGTCTTCAAGGTAATCTCTGAGGAGAACGCAAGCAGCAGCACTGTCAAGTCTTCCTTTCTGTCGCCTGTCCTTTCGTGAAGTTCCCGAGGCAATCAGAATGCCATGTGCTTCTTTGGACGAACAATATTCATTGACTGTTTCGATTATGGCTAGGGGGAAGGTTTCCCGCAACTCTTCAATGAATCGGTCCAATACTTCTGTCATGGCATTTTTTTCGCCGGTGCTGCTGAGCGGGTAGCCGATAATAATTTTTCCAACTTCAGCGCTTTCAAGCTTTGCCCGAAGAGTATTGTAAAGACCAGCTTTGTCAAAAGTGCCTATGGGTTGTGCGAAAAGTCCGAATGGATCGCTCTCGGCCAGTCCGATTCTTTTTGTGCCATAGTCGATGGCAAGAACTCTTTTTTTTAGAGATAAGCCTATTGGAGTCCCCTTTTAAATGCAATGATTTTTCACCTTTTACTGAAAACAGGGTATTCAGATGTATGTGGTCTATCCTAAAACTCAATCTTGCCAAAATAAAGTTGATTAATGACAAATTCAAGGGCTCATTCTTTTCTTGGAGGTGTTATTGAGATAATAAAAACCTTTTCGGCGTCCGGGATGTTCCTATGTGGAAGTGTCTTATGAAAACAGGATTGAACGTGGAGGTTTATCATGGCTGCATGGTCGATGTTACTTATGACAAGCTTGATGCTGGCGGGTTGTTCCGTTCTTGGAAAGCGTACGGCAAATGAGCCACATTACAAGGTATGTGAAGAAGATGGTGCATATGAAATCAGGCAATACGGGGATATGATTATTGCTGAAACTACCGTTGAAGGGACGTATGGCCAAACAAGCGGACCGGCATTCAGTCGTCTTGCCGGCTATATTTTCGGAAAAAACCTGGCAAAGCAGAAAATTGCAATGACAGCCCCGGTTTTACAGGAGGCGCTACATGAAAAAATAGCTATGACAGCTCCTGTACTACAGGAAAAAAGGGGGCGAGCATGGGTTATGGCATTTGTAATGCCTGAAGGGTATACCCTCGAATCAGCTCCCATACCCCTTGACCCGGAGGTAAAGCTTCGACAGGTTCGAGGAAAGATGGTTGCCGTGATCAGTTATTCCGGTTTGCATTCTGAAAACAACCTTCGAAAATATGCAGAGAAGTTGACCATATGGCTTGAGAAAAAAGGCTATAATGTACTTTCCGGTTCACGTGCAGCAAGTTATGATCCACCTTGGACCATTCCGTTTTTACGTCGTAACGAGGTTCATATTGATATTGCAACATGAATGAATAAACGTATGGTAGATAAAGTGTCGTTGATCTGGTTTTTTCCTGCTCTTATTATTACATTTTGAAAAGAGAATGGCTCACTTAATCAAATACACGGTATGAAATCGCATTATTACTTTATTGGAGCAACGTTTTCAATACTGTTTTCCATTTACGTCTTTATTTTCGGGACAGGGGTTAACCACGAATTGATTGCCATTTTTATCGGGTTATGGGCGCCGACGATAATCTGTATCGGTATATTCAATACGCTGCTCGGGATTCTTGACGAGATGTGCTGCGCTCATAAACGGATAGAGGAAGGGCAAGGGGGCCATAATCGTTAGACTTTTGTAATCTTTTGATGGGTCAATCAGTAAGTCAGGCTTATGAAACAAGTATGGGCTGTGGTGCTCGTTGGTACGGGCGGATTTCTTGGCTCCGTTGCAAGATATATGGCAGCACTGATGTTCTCACCATTCGCACCGGGATTTCCATTTGCCACTTTTACCGTTAATATTGCCGGTAGTTTTTTGATAGGTCTTCTTAGTGAGCTGGCAGTTGCGACTACACTTGTGTCTCCTGATGCACGGTTATTTCTTGTCACTGGTTTTTGTGGTGGATTTACAACGTTTTCTGCGTATATGTTTGAATCTAATGCACTTATGAAAGATGGCCAGATATTCTTTGTAAGTATTTATTTGCTTGGCAGTATCATAGGGGGGCTGATTGCTCTTTATACAGGAACGGTTTTTGCAAAACTTTGGACTTAAGAGGAGTTATGGAATTACAAAATTTAGAACTTCTGCGGATTTTTGTCGGTGAACAGGCTCGGTTTGGTCATCATCCACTGTATGAGGAAATTGTCCGTGAAGCCCGACAGGTTGGTATGGCAGGTGCTACAGTATTGAAAGGGGTACTTTCATACGGACATGACATGCATATCAACACAGCTAAAATTATGGAGTTAGGCCTTAACCTTCCGATGATTGTCGAACTTGTTGATTCCACGGAGAACATTGACGGGTTTCTGCCAATGCTGCAGCAGATGGTCAGGGATTCGGCTGCCCGGGTTATGATTACGAGGGAAAAAGTACGGTCGGGGATTATCGAATAAATGGTGTGCTGTATGCCTCAAACTGAAAAAGGAAGCGCTTTGGCTTCCCTTTTCAGTTTGAAATTTCCTGATTCTACTTGCCGGACGCAACAAGAGCGTTGTAGTTTGCCTTAATGGTTTTTTCCAGATCAGCATCAGTATGCATCGAACTGGTGAACATTGCTTCAAACTGTGATGGAGCGAGGTAGATACCCTGATCAAGCATTGAGTGGAAATATTTACCGTGTTTTTTAACATCGGCAGTGATTGCACTGTCAAAGTTCACAACCGGTGTTTCAGTAAAGAAAAGGCAGGACATTGAACCGACCCGGTTCTGTACATAATTAAGTCCGAGTTTCTTCATGTTTTCACTGAAACCGGTTTCAAGAATGGCGGCTTTCCTTTCGAGTTCCGGGTATGGATCCTCTTCAATAAGAATTTTAAGTGTTTCAAGACCTGCTGTCAATGCTAACGGATTGCCTGAAAGCGTCCCTGCCTGATAGACATCACCGAGAGGGGCAACGCGTTCCATAATTTTACGTTTACCGCCAAAAGCCCCGACCGGAAGACCGCCACCAATAATTTTGCCCATTGTGGTAAGATCAGGTGTAACACCATAAAGACTTTGTGCACCGCCGAGTGCAACACGGAAGCCGCACATCACTTCGTCGAAAATCAGGACTATCCCTTCCTTGTCGCAAAGCTCACGGAGAGATGCAAGGAATCCTTCCTTTGGAGGTATGACGCCGGTGTTGCCTGCTACTGGCTCAATGATGATGGCAGCAACCTTATCCTTGTTTTCATGTACCAGAAGTTTTACTGACTCGATATCATTGTATTTTGCGTTGAGGGTGTCCATTGCAGTCCCTTTTGTTACGCCGGGGCTGTCTGGAGCTCCAAGTGTCAAGGCGCCTGAACCCGCCTTGATCAGGAAGCTGTCGCCGTGTCCGTGATAGCATCCTTCGAATTTGATGATTTTATCCCGGCCAGTGTATCCTCGGGCAAGTCGAACAGCCGACATTGTAGCTTCTGTTCCGCTGTTGACCATGCGGACCATTTCAAGCGAAGGCACGATTTTGCAGAGCAGTTCGGCAATTTCAATTTCCATTTCTATCGGAGTACCAAAACTGGTGCCGATGTTTTTCAGGGTATACTCCAGCGCCGCAGTTATTCTTGGGTGCATGCTCCCGAGAATGAACGGACCCCATGAGCCTACATAGTCAAGATAAGTGTTGCCGTCAACGTCGGTAAGGTAAGCTCCCGACCCTTTTGCCATATAAATTGGGTTTCCACCAACGGATTTAAATGCTCTTACCGGAGAGTTCACTCCGCCGGGAATAAACTTCTTTGCTTTTTCAAAGAGTTCAGCTGATTTGGTTTGTTGAGGCATGTCAGACAATTCTTTTTAGGATTGAACAAGACGTCATAATGAGTAATAAAATGTCTGGTCAAGATAGAAATACTCCGGAAGATATAAAACCACAAAAACAGGCGGGAAGCCTATTTCAAGAGGATTTGTGAGATGATTGTCATGTTTTTTCCGGGCCTTGCATGACCAAGATGCAGGGCACAATACTCCTGAAGCAGATTCCAAAGCCTGTCAATATCTGAAGGATCAGCTATAATCGAGTCTCCTGCAGGATGGCGCGTTGAGGCAAGGGTACGTAACATGGTGGCGAGACGGACAGAGACTAGGTATTTTTTTTCAGTCATTTTTCCTGCAGCATCCGGCAGTGCCAGACCACCTGGATTCATGACAAAATAAAGTTCTGTCAGGTTCAATGCCTTAACGGCAGGCATAAGCTCCACACCGCTAAGAACACAGAACCGAAGAGATGGCTGAAAACCAAGGACTGAAACAAACCGCAAAAGGAACCATGTGTAAAGTTGCTGAAAATTGATATCACTACGATAGAGCTGTTCAAGGGTGCCGGTAATGAGGGTGAAGAGTGGCAGGTTTTTTTCATCACGTTCGGTTGTACGCCTTACAAGGTCGACAATTCGGTAGAGTATGGCGAATCGATCAAGATCCGGAACGGGAACCATTGGGCTTAAAATCAGGTTACCATCACTGACGAGTTGGATATCACGGCTGTTTTTTTTATAGAGCACCATGTCTACCACATTGCCGGCGTTGAAAAGACCGGATAGTTTGTTTTTAGGGTTGCGCGCCCCTTTGATGATAACTGAAATTCTGCCGAATTCCCTTGTATAGACTGAGCAGATTTTTGACTGGTCACGGTATTTGATTTCTCCTAAGATAACAGCCCTGGTTTTGACGATCACTGCTTCAGCTTTTTTATTTTGGTAAATATAATTATATACGTTGACACTGCCTCAACGCGGTTTTTTGGATATTTCAATAATGTACTTATGAAGAACAATAATAGTCAGAAAGAGATTAATCAAGGAGAAAAATAGATATGCCGACCTATCAGTATCGTTGTAAAAACTGCGGAAATGAGCTGGAAATTGTCCAGAAAATGTCTGATGATTCCTTGACAATATGTCCGAAATGTGAGAAAGAGTCTTTTGAGCGTGTAATAACAGCCGAAGGTGGATTTGTACTAAAGGGATCCGGATTTTATAAAACAGACTATAACACCAGCAAGAAAGAATCCAGTCCGGTCGCTTCGGCGCCTTGCTCAACGGGGTCTTGCTCCAGCGGGACTTGCCCTATGGCAAAATAGTTATTTACAGCTGTCATTCCGGGGTATTTCTAATCATCAAAAAAGCCTTTCTATTATTATGGAAGGCTTTTTTGATGAGGAAACGGATTTTCATTATCTCGCCAGACAAACTTTGAAAGATTAATTTTTTTATCACCCAGGAAGCTTTCGGGATACTGTTTTCCTTCGACATTACCTGTAACTTTTACACGCTTCAATATCCCCCTGCTGAAAAACATTTGAATTAAGTCGCCGCTGGAATAGTTAATACCTGAGGGTCTACTGTCTTGATTATAAAGGTGGTAAAGGCTTTCAGCCTGATTTGTAAGGGTAATTCCTGTTATTTTCGAGTTATCGTTGAGCAGGATCACCATTTTTTTTCCGCTGAACTGGTCATATACAATAGGCAAAAGGGAAAGGGTATCCCGGGATGCAAAAAAAGCATTCCCCAGTACTTGTATTTCGTCAATAGTTTTGCGCTTTTTGCCGGTATCAGGATCTTTAAGATGCAACTGGATAATGTCACCGCTTATCTGTTGCTGGTTATGCCAGGCAATTGCATCATCATTAAGCCAGACCTGACTGGTTGTTTTATTGACCACAGCTTTTTTGGATTTGCCGGCGAGGGAGTTGTCGAGCATTCGTCCTCTTACGTTGCCGACAAGTTCTCCGATTTGCCTGTCAGTATAGTACACACCATTATCGCTTAACATTTCAACGGTATTATCCGTAATGAAAACGTTTCCAGTGAGCACAATTTTGTTTTCATGCTCATAATTGATAGCTCGGTCACATTTCAGCGTTATATTGTCGTGCAAAAACACAACATTGCCAATAACTGAGCGGTATGGCCCTGCATCTGTCTCTCCACCTTCAATAGTATCAGCATGCTGGAGAATAATTTTCTTTTTTTCTGCTCGGAGAGTATTATAGTTCAGGTTGAGGAGCATGATAGTCAGAAGTCCCAGAAGAGTGAACCTGAACAGTATAACTGAATTGACTCTTCGCATGGCGTATAATTATTGATAGTATCCTGGAAAGTGTTGACTGTTTGTTGTTCTTAATGTAACAAAGCTTTGTTTTTACTGTGAAAAAATTACTCCTTGTAGCTGGAAGCAAACATAGTGCCCTTTTACTGGCCCCCCTCTATGAAGCGTTAATAAAAAACAGAGCGTTTAAGCCTGTTGCGCTTTTTGTTGCCCCGGAAGGGACTGAACTGATCAGTGATGAACTTGCTGAGTGCTTTAGTCTTAAGGAAGCTGGGAGTTTCATTGATATTTCTCTGTCGCAAGGCTCGCCTGTTGCACAACTCGCAGAAGTTATGACCAGTATCGAAAAAATTATTGTGACCGAAAAACCAGATCTTGTGATGGTATGCGGGAGCGATAATGCAGCCCTTGGCGCCTCACTGACTGCGGTAAAACTCGGTGTTCCAGCAGCGGCGGTTGATGCAGGACTTCGCAGCTATGAGCGTTCGGATCCAGAAGAAATCAACCGTATAGCAATTGATGCAATGGCTGAATTTCATTTTGTAAGCGAGCACAGCGGAGAGTACAATCTGATTAATGAAGGAGTTGCCGATGAAAAGGTCTTTTATTCAGGCAATCTTTTAATTGACAGTCTTGTGAAATTGATGGAACAGGCAAATAAACTGCCGGTATCCAGAGCTCACGGATTTCGACCAAAAACATATATGCTCGTGCTCTTGAACCCGGATGGATACTTTTCCGGAAAAGAGCCGCTTGAGATGATGCTCCGGATTTTAAGGGATATTTCGAGAAAAACTACGGTGCTCATTTCGCAATGTAATGGACTGGACAGACTCATAAAGAGGTTTGGGCTTGATGCTTCCTTCAGTGACATAGAAAATGTCAGGATTATCGGGCCGTTGACTCAAGTCGGGCTGCTTATGCTTCTCAGAGATTCAGTGATGCTTTTAACAGATACTGAAGAGTTGCAGTCGGAAGCTACAGTTATGAATGTGCCCTGTCTTACCATGATGGAATCAGCTTCACGACCTGTGACTATAGAAATTGGCACAAACGTGCTTGTCGGGTATAATGAGGAAGATATTAAAAGTCGTGTTTACGATGTCCTCCATCCCGGAAAACACAAGCACCTCTCCACACGCTCAAAGATTCCTGAAAAATGGGATGGTGCTGCAGCTGGCCGCATTGTTTCGGTTCTTGACAGGATTTTATAGCGTTCAGAGGTTAAACCTCAGCCCGAGCAGAAAGCTGCTGCTTGATAATTTCTGATTATCAAATGCAGGGTCAAGAATAACCTTTGGAGTTACAAAGTAGCGGTAGCGTGCATCGACCTTGACGTTATCGCCGATTGGGACAGTGATTCCGGTTCCAAGCTGATAGGCCAGAGATGTTTTAGATGTTTGCAATGCATCCGGGATAGTGATTCCCATCGGATAAACGTTGGTTTCTCCGACACCAGCGGTTATATAGGGTGTTGCGATATCGAAAAAAGAAATATCGTAGTATGCGTTTACTAAAATTGACAGGACAGGCATATCAGAGTCTATGGTTGAGCCATATTCTCCGTTATTGCCAACTGCCTGGTAACCAACCTCAGCCTCTATCCTGCAGTTGTTTTCAAAGCCCAATCCGATAGCTCCAAGCATTGTGAGGCCAGAGTCTTTATGCCCTCTGCCAACATGGTTCATAACAGTTTTTCCGACAAATGCGTTGACGTATGGCTCTGAGCCTGAAGCTGAAGTTGTCCACATTCCAGCGACTAAAAATATTACTGAAATATATTTTTTCATTCTTCGATTTGGTTTGTGTGTCATGTTATGATTTCGACCTGGTGAATCCCTATGTGTATGTACAGTAATTTACGCCAGTTTTTTAAAGGATTATCTCCTTGTTTATGCAATATAATGAACCGAATTACATTTATTTTTCTTTCAGCTTATAACTGTTTATCTGGATAGTTAAAGGGTAAACTCAAAAATAACCTCATTATTTTGATTACGAGTTACCATTCTTCCGATTTCCACTTCGATGAAGCCGCTTGAAAAAAAGGGGTGTTCATATCGGGTTATAAAAGCGGGCAGTACTAAAAAGTGAATCCCTTTTTTTTGTACGTAACTGCCAAAATGGTAATGGCCGCAAAGGCATACCTTGACTGCAGTGAACGATGAAACAAGGTCGAAAATTTCCTGGTGGTTCCAAAGCAGGCCATACTTTGCATCGGTTGTTTCGGGCAACAAGGGTAGATGAGATATGACAATTACTTTTTCACCGGCGAGCATTGCGGTTTCCAGCTCATTTTTAAGCCATGCTTTTTGCCGGGAGCCCACTGCGCCACAATAGTCGTGGTTTTCCGGGAGAGCGAGGAAGTATTTAAAAGTATTTTTGTCTTCCTGTGTTTCCGGCTCGGAATGTATTGATACATCCATACCGTCAATCACGATAAAGCGGAAGCCTTTGTCTTTAAATGAAAAGTATGCGCAAGGCATTTCTAGTGCAGTCAAGAGCTCTCGGCGCGGGATTGCGAGGCAGTGATTCCCTATGACATGGTGAATGGTTCCTGAAAACTCACTGAGTATTGAAGATGACTGGTGAAGTTCTTGCCATTTATATTGTTCGGTACCTTTGATAAGGTCACCGAGCTGTAACAGAAAATCAACTTTTTTTTTCTTGCAGTTTTCAACCCATAGGCGAAGATCTGCAACAGCCATTAATGCTGTTGCAGATCTTCGCCTATGGGTTGAAAAGTGAATGTCGGTGATGATTCCGAACGTAATGATGCCGGAGTGTTGAGACGGTGTCATCAGTCTCCGAATTCTGATAAGTATTTTTCCATGAACTCGTCAAGGTCGCCATCAAGGACGTTTTCCACATCAAACCTTTCATAGTTCGTTCGATGATCTTTGATGCGTCGGTCATCAAGCACATAGCTGCGGATCTGGCTTCCCCATTCAATCTTTTTCTTTTTGCCCTCGATCTCACGTTTTTTTGCTTCCTCCTCATCCCGCTGTCGCTGGTAAAGCTGTGCCATCAGCATTTTCATAGCTCGTTCCCTGTTTTGAAACTGCGAACGTTCTTCCTGGCACCCGACTACAATACCTGTTGGAATATGTTTTATGCGTACGGCAGTCTCAACTTTATTGACATTTTGACCGCCCTTACCACCGCTTCGGAAAGTCGAAAGCTCCAAATCCTCTTTGCGGACATCAATTTCAACATCCGGAGGGGCTTCAGGGTAGGTGAATACGCTCGCAAAAGAGGTGTGACGTCTGGCATTAGAGTCGAATGGTGAAACTCGTACAAGCCTGTGAACACCGTTTTCAGCCTTGAGATAACCGTAAGCATAAGGGCCATTTATTTCGAGTGTTGCGGTTTTGATACCGGCTCCATCCCCTTCCTGGTAGTCGTCAGTATAAATTTTAAACCCTTTGCGCTCTGCCCATCGCATATACATCCGATAAAGCATTTCAGCCCAGTCCTGGGCCTCAGTGCCACCTGCTCCGGCATGAATGGTGATGAGTGCATTTCCGGCATCATCCTTGCCCGAAAGCATGTTTTTAAATTCAATGGCAGCAATATCGTGCTCGATTGAGGATATAGCGGTTATGAGTTCATCAATAAATGATTCGTCCTCAAGTTCTTCTGCAATGTCGAGCTCATTGTTGCAGACTTTTGCTTTCAAAGCAATTTTTTCGTACTCGTCGGTCCACGATTTATGTTCGTTAAGCTCCTTTAAGACTTTGTGAGCCTCTTTCTGGTCGTTCCAGAATGTTGGATCGGCTGAAATTTTTTCAAGATCATAAATTTTTTCCTTGCGTTCATCAACGTCAAAGATACCCCCGTAACTGTTCCAGGCGACGATGAATCTCCTGCAGTCTTTCTTTTTGTGGTTCAAACATGGTTTTCTTTACTGATAGTTGCTTAGGTAACGGAATAGTTTTCTCAAAGAACAATTTTTTTTAGAAGAAATCAAAACAGGACCAAGGTTTATAATTAATGGGTCCTTTGAAATTAGAAGAGTATCTAGGCAAAAAAGTAAAGGAGTTTTCATATTTTCCTTTCTGTTTAAAAAAAACAGGGAGCAGTACCGGAACTGTGTACGCATTTCATAGCGTAAATGGACTATGACCGGAGCACCTGCTTTATGACCGGGATCCCCCCGGGGTACCAATCTTAGATCCTGAAGATGAATATTACTTTCAAATCGGCGGTTCCTTATTATATCGATCAAGATTTTGATGGCCGTCAGCGCGTGGTTATAGAAAATGTCTCACCCGAACTTGATGGGGGCAAGTATCCTGCTAAAGCTGTAGAAGGCGAGCTTGTTGTTGTAGATGCCGATATTTTTGTAGATGGTGCTGATACCATAAGTGCAGAGCTTTGTTACAGGACTTCTGGCCAAGCTGAGTGGCATCGCTCAGCAATGCTTCCAATAGGTAATGACCGCTGGAAGGGCTCATTTACTGCGGGGCTTCCCGGAGCTTATGATTACACAATTGAGGCCTGGGTTGATCATTTTCAGACTTGGAAAAAAGGATTATCCAAAAAGATACAGGCCGGGCAGGATGTATCACTTGATCTACAGATCGGGTCGATATTTGTCAAGGCCGGGGCATCAAGAGCTGGAAAAGCTGATTCGGCAAAACTTGTCGCGTCGGCAACTCTCCTTTGCTCCAAAGATAAGACTGAGGCTGCTGAAGCTGCGCTTGATGCAAAGCTTGAGCATATTATGAGTCGTCATCCTGATAAGTCACATGCAACGGTTTACGAAAAAGCACTCGGATTGACCGTTGAGCAGAAAAAGGCTGGCTGCAGTGCCTGGTATGAACTTTTCCCCCGGTCATGGGGTACTCAGCCTGGTAAACACGGGACCTTTAAAGATTGTAATCGCCTGCTGCCTCTTATTGCTGGAATGGGTTTTGATGTCATATATTTTCCTCCTATACATCCCATAGGCTACACCAAGCGCAAGGGAAAGAATAATGCGCTTATTGCTGCCGACGGTGATCCCGGAAGCTGCTGGGCGATTGGGAATAAAGATGGGGGGCATAAGGCTGTTCACCCTGAACTTGGTACAATCAAAGAATTTGCAGCATTTGTAAAAGAGGCCGAAAAGAATAGTATTTCTGTTGCTCTCGATATCGCCTTTCAGTGCTCACCTGATCATCCCTATGTCAAGGAGCACCCGCAGTGGTTCAAGTGGCGTCCGGATGGCACGGTACAGTTTGCAGAAAATCCCCCAAAACGATACGAGGATATTCTGCCCATTGATTTTGAATCAGCTGACTGGCAGAATCTCTGGCTTGAACTTAGAAGCATTTTCCTTTTCTGGATCGAAAAGGGGGTAAAAATTTTTCGTGTTGACAATCCCCATACCAAGGCATTTCCTTTTTGGGAGTGGGCTATTGCATCAATCAGGTCAGAGCACCCTGAAGCAGTATTTCTTGCTGAGGCGTTTACCAGACCTAAGTTAATGGCGAGGTTGGCTATGGTTGGCTATAGTCAGTCATACAGTTACTTTACATGGCGAAATAACAAGCATGAACTTCAGGAATATGTCTTGGAGTTGACATCATCTCCTCTGAAGAACTTTATGCGGCCTAATTTCTGGCCAAACACTCCTGATATTCTCCATGAGGAATTCCAGACCGGCGACAGGAGCAAATTTATTATCCGCTTTATTCTAGCGGCAACTCTCTCATCGAACTATGGCATGTACGGACCTGCTTATGAGCTTTGTGAGCATATCCCTGTTCCGGGAAGCAAAGAAGATTACCTGAATTCCGAAAAGTATGAAATCAAGCAGTGGGATCTCGACAGGCCGGGTAATATCCGTGCAGAGATTACGCGTGTCAACAGGATCAGAAAAGAGAATACTGCTTTACAGCAGACTAATGACATTACATTTGTCCACATAGAAGCTTCACCGGGCAAGGAACACGACCAACTGATGGGATATGTCAAGCGGTCAGTCGATACCAGTAATATTATCTTTGTTGTCGTTAACCTTGATCCTGTTAATACCCATTCTGGTTGGCTGCGGTTTCCGCTTGAACTGTTCAACCGTTCTCACGATTATTCCTTCAAGGTTGAGGATCTGCTCAGCGGAGAGGCTTATGACTGGAATGGGGAATGGAACTTTGTGGAAGTAAATCCACGGATCATGCCGGCTCATATTTTTCGTGTAACCTTACTCTGATGAACATTTTTTGCCAGATCACATTATCAATAATTACCGCTATTTATAACTGACCACATTTATTATGTATCAACCTGAACAGCTCTGGTACAAAGACGCGATTATTTACGAAGCACATGTCAAGACATTCTATGACAGTAATAATGATGGCATAGGAGATTTTCAAGGATTGCGCCAGAAGCTCGGTTATCTCGAAAGTCTTGGGATTACTGCAATCTGGCTGCTTCCCTTTTACCCGTCACCCTTACGTGATGACGGCTACGATATTGCGGATTATATGACCGTTAATCCAGATTACGGTACGCTGGAAGATTTTAAAGAGTTTCTTGATGAGGCACATAGCCGGGGTCTGAAGGTTATTACCGAACTGGTAGTGAACCATACTTCTGACCAACACGCATGGTTTCAGCGCGCAAGAAAAGCTCCGGCAGGATCACCCGACCGAAATTTCTATGTATGGAGCGACGATCCCAACAAGTACTCTGAAACCCGTATTATCTTTCAGGACTTCGAGGCTTCTAACTGGACATGGGATCCAGTTGCCGGTCAGTACTACTGGCACCGCTTTTTTCATCATCAACCTGATCTTAACTTTGAAAATCCTGATGTTCATCAGGCGCTTTTTGACGTGCTTGACTTTTGGCTTGGGATGGGAGTAGACGGCTTAAGGCTTGATGCAGTTCCTTATCTTTATGAAGCTGAAGGCACTAATTGCGAAAATCTTCCGCAGACTTACGAATATCTCAAAAAGTTACGCTCTTATGTTGATGAGCACTACCCTAACCGTATGCTGCTTGCCGAAGCCAATCAGTGGCCTGAGGATTCTGCGGCATATTTCGGCAAAGGTGACCAGTGTCACATGAATTTTCATTTTCCTTTGATGCCGAGAATGTACATGGCCCTTGCGACAGAGGATCGCTTTCCGATTATTGACATTCTCGATCAGACCCCGGAAATACCTGAAGCTTGCCAGTGGGCATCATTCTTGCGTAACCATGATGAACTAACCCTCGAAATGGTTACTGATGAGGAGCGTGACTATATGCGCAGGGTCTATGCAAATGATCCGAAGGCCCGTATTAACCTTGGTATACGCCGCCGACTTGCGCCACTCATGAACAATGATCGCCGCAAGATTGAGCTGATGAATATTATGCTGTTATCGTTACCTGGGACTCCGGTTCTTTATTACGGTGATGAAATCGGTATGGGAGACAACTTCTATCTTGGAGACAGAGACGGTGTGCGAACTCCGATGCAGTGGAACTCCGATCGCAATGCCGGTTTTTCACGCGCAAACCCTCAACAGCTTTTACTGCCGGTTATTATTGATCCTGAATACCATTACGAAGCAATTAACGTTGAAGTACAGGAAAGCAATATCAATTCGCTGCTCTGGTGGATGCGTCATGCCATTTCTACCGCACGTCGCTACAAGTCCCTCAATCGGGGAACTATCGAGTTTCTGCAGGTGAGCAATCCAAAGGTGCTGATTTTTATCCGCCGGTATGAGGATGAAACTATGCTTACGGTAATCAATCTATCAAGAAATGCCCAGGCGGTGATGATTGATCTTTCAAAGTTTGAAGGGTTTATTCCCGAAGAGGTTTTCAGTTTGAATCGTTTCCCTAAAATCCGTAAAACCCCATACATGGTTGCTCTGGGGTCCTTCGGTTATTTCTGGCTGAAACTGGTTGAAGATACCGAGAATATCTCGACTCGCAGCTATCTTGAAAAACCTGTTGCCAATGTATCCCGCTGGCAGAGTGTCTTTACCGGCCGGTGCCGTGAAATGCTTGAGACTAACGTTTTTCCTGAATACTTCAAGGCAAGCCGGTGGTTTGGCGGCAAAGTTCGCAATATCATGCGTATTTCCATTATTGACACTGTACCTGTCGTTGGTATGGAGCACGCGAAGCTTTTAATGACAGAAGTTCATTATTCAAGTGGTGAAAACGAGCTTTATCAGCTGCCGGTCTGTTTTTCACCTCTTTCAGCACTCAATCCTTCAGATGACAACTTTTTTACCCGAGTTATTGCCCGGGTGATCGTCGGAGATCATGAAGGATACTTGTGCGACGCCACTTTTGATAACCGTTTTCTAGCCAGCCTATTCCTGCTAGCAATTGGTAAAGAAAAATGGCAGGGTAAGTCGGGTGTTGTTTCTGGCCTGAAAGCAGGGAATCTTGATGCTGTTATTGAAAATATAACAGTTGACAATTCTGAGCCTTATCTTATGGGCGTTGAACAAACCAATACCTCAATCAGGTTTCACAATGATCTCTGCTTCAAGCTGTATCGCCGAATTGAAACAGGGGGATCTCCCGAAGTTGAAATGTGCAGCGCATTGACTGAAGGAACTTCGTTTAAAAACCTGCCACGCTACCTCGGATCTCTAAATTATGACCAGAACCGTACCAATCGTTACTCTCTAGGCATTTTGCAGAATTATGTCAATAATGAAGGGGATGCATGGGAGCTTTCACACGGTCAGGTTCAGCGTTATTATGATGATGTTCTTGCGAAGATAAATACAGGAATTGCCTTGCCGCCGCTTCCAACGTTATGCGGTAATCCTGTGCAGATCCCTGAAATAATGCATGAACTTATAGGTGAAGCTTATCTTGGCATGATTGAAAAGCTGGCAGCCAGAACTGCTGAAATGCATTTGTCTCTTGCTTCTCTTGAGGGTGATTCAGCTTTTGCTCCAGAAGCATTTACGACGCTTTACCAGCGTTCGATTTATCAGGCGATGTGCGAACAGGTGAAGCGCACGGTTATCCTTATTCGTGAAATAATGCCTTCTCTGCCTGAAGAACAGAAGGAGCTTTGCTCTCTTTTGCTGCAAAAGCAGAAAACTATTCTTCAGCAGTTTGATCCAATCAGACTGGAGAAAATCGATACGCTGAAAATAAGAATACACGGGGATTATCATCTCGGTCAAGTTCTTTTTACCGGAAAGGACTTTGTTATTATCGATTTTGAGGGTGAACCATCACGGCCTGTATCTGAACGTAAGATCAAGCGTTCAGTATTTCGTGATATTTCAGGTATGCTCCGTTCGTTTGACTATGCAGCATTTAATGTGCTGCAGGAGAGCCATTCTGTCCTGCGACCCGAAGATCGTTTAGCTCTTGAGCCATGGGCTGATCGTTGGAGTTTTTATGTCGGACAGCATTTTATTGACACGTATTTTGAAAAAACAAAAGGCAGTGATATAGTGCCTGAAGACCCGAAACAACGGGAACATCTGATGCGTGCCTATCTGATGAACAAGGCTGTCTATGAGCTGAATTACGAACTGAATAACAGGCCTCAATGGGCAGGGATTCCGCTCAGGGGGATATTGAAACTACTTGTTCTGTAATCACGTGTTTGCAACACAGGGTCTCGTTTTTCATGAAAAGACCCTGTGTTTTCAAAGAACAACTACTTATGCACGAATATTCCATTCAGACTTCGGTGAGTGGCAGGTATCTTATCCGGTCGCCATTACACTCTGGATCTGCCCCTCTTTTTGTGGGGTTTCATGGTTACGCCCAGACGGCTGAGGATGAGCTCACCCTGCTTTGTGACATACCGGGATCTGAACTCTGGCTTTGTTGTTCTATAGAGGCGCTTCATCCTGTTTACACCTCGAAGGGAGGTTTTGGTGCAAGCTGGATGACAAGTCAGTACAGGGACAAAAGGATTTCAGAAAATGTGCACTATGTTGATGCGGTAATTCAGCAAGTAAAGGAGTTGTTTCCAGTGACTGACAGACTTTGTTTTCATGGTTTTTCACAGGGGTGCGGTATGGCCTGTCGTGCGGCAATTCTTGGCAGTCATTCACCGAGCAGGCTTATGATGCTCGGTGGCGACATACCCCCGGAGCTTTCCATGACTATGAGAGTCGAAGAGGTTCATCTTGCCCGTGGCGACCACGATCGGTTTTACACTCGTGAACAGTTCGAGAGGGATTTTGCTCGTTCAAATAAAGTTGGTGTCCCATGTACTGGATGTCTATTCCCTGGTGACCATGGTGCCAATAAAGAATATTTGAGTATGGCAGGCGATTTTCTTGCAAAGGCATAAAGATTTCCGGGTATATATTTATTGTCCTTTTGCCTGTGTCCAAAGTTCGTCGAGCTCTTTGGCTGTATACTCCTGCCAGTTGCGACCTGATGACTGCACCTTTTCCTCTATCTTTTGAAACCGGCCAATAAATTTATTTGTTGCTTTCCGAAGGGAGTCTTCGGGGTTTGTACCAAGAAATCGGCTGTAGTTGACTATAGTGAAAAGCAGGTCGCCGAACTCGTCTTCCCTTTCTTCCTTGCTTGCAGCATTTTTCAATTCTTCAATCTCTTCAGCCAGTTTTTCAAGTACACCCTGGTCGCTGGGCCAATCGAAACCGACACCGGCCACTTTTTTCTGAACACGGTAAGCACGTAATAGTTCAGACATGGAATGAGGGACACCGTCCAGAAGGCTTTGTCTGCCTTCCTTAAGTTTTAATGTTTCCCAGTTTTTAAGCACATCCTGTTCGGTCTCGGCTGTTGCATCACTGAAGACATGCGGGTGACGGTTGATGAGCTTATGGCAAAGTGCCTCGAAAACATCAGCAAAGGTAAATGTTCCACGCTCTTCGCTGAGTAAAACCTGGAAAGAAAGGTGCAGAAAAAGATCACCAATCTCTTTTTTCAGCTCCATTTCGTCCTGTTCGTCAATGGCTTGAACCAGTTCATAGCTCTCTTCAAGCAAGAGGTGAGTCAGTGACTCGGGTGTTTGTTTGCGATCCCAGGGACATTCCTGTCGCAGGACTTTGACAAGGTTCAGTACCCGTTCAAACTGCTCCTGGAGGGTTCTCGTTTTATTGATGACTATATCTGCTTTTAACTGCTCTCTTGTGGTTATCTGAGGCATGGTCTTTTGTGTTGTGTATTATCATCTCGACTGAAAGTTGAAGTTACTCTTTCTTGTTGGTATTCCTTATACTTGGAGGATGTATCCCTGACCTGTTCTTTTTTGACAGGAAAAACTCAGAACCAAGGTATTTATTATGGCTATTTTTTCCATTCAGCCTGAACAAGGTGAGCCGATAGCCGCTCTTGCAACCCCTGTTGGTTCAGGTGCTCTTGCTGTTGTTCGAATAAGCGGTAGAGGGGTATTTGATATTGCCCAGCGGGTTTTCCGCAAAAAAAACAATTCTGCATTCAAGTTCACTCAATCGAAAGGATATAGAGCTCATTTTGGCAACGTCTACGACACTGAGGGGTTGATAGACGATGTGGTCGCTCTCGTATTTCGATCACCGAACTCTTTTACTATGGAGGATATGGTTGAGTTCAGCTGTCATGGAGGGCCGGTGGTTGTCAAACATATTTTGCAGGTGATGCTGGATGAAGGATGCCGCCTTGCTGAACCGGGCGAGTTTACACGCCGGGCTTTTCTTAATGGACGTATTGATCTTTTGCAGGCTGAGGCTATCGGTGAGATGATTCATGCACGAACGGAATCGGCGTTCCGGACTGCGGTGAATCAGATGCAGGGCACTCTTTCTGTTCAGCTCAATACTATGAGGGAGGAACTTTTACGTTCATGCGCACTATTGGAACTTGAGCTTGATTTCAGTGAAGAGGATGTTGAGTTTCAGAATCGCAGTCAGCTCCAGAAAGATCTTGAGTTTTTGCAGGCGGAGCTCCGCCGTCTTGTGGATTCCTATCAGCGGGGCAGACTACTCAAGGAGGGAGTTGCTACAGTGATCACCGGCAAGCCTAATGCAGGCAAGTCAACTCTTCTTAATGCGTTACTCGGTGAAGAACGGGCTATTGTGAGTCATATGCCAGGGACTACCCGCGATTATATAGAGGAATGTTTTCTCTACGAAAAGACCATGTTTCGCCTGACCGATACAGCCGGGTTGCGAGAGGGCAGTGAAGATGTAGAAAACGAAGGCATTTGTCGAAGTTACCGTAAAATTTCCGAGGCTGATCTTATTCTTTACATGCTTGATATAAGTTCCGAGGGGTATTTTGATGAAGTTACGCAGATTCTTGAATTTCAAAAGCATTATAGCAATGCTCGAATGATTGTGGTCGCAAATAAAATGGATCTTTCTGAAAGGAGTGTCGAACGTCAGGAGCGGCTCAGTTTAGCTGTAGGCAGTCCAATCTGCGGTATATCAGCATCCAAGGGAGAAGGGCTTGAGGGGCTTAAACAACTTATGGGTGATATGGCTGAAGGTTTTGATAAGCTGCATGAAGCCAGTGTACTTGTCACCAGTCTGCGCCACTATGAAGCGCTCCGTAATGCTTCCGATGCTCTTGAAAATGCAAGGGATCTGATCAACAGTCACTCAGGGACCGAGCTTATAGCGTTTGAGCTACGATCGGCGCTTCTGTACGTAGGGGAAATTACCGGGAAGGTCGTTAATGAAGAGATCCTGAATGTGATTTTTGACCGATTCTGTATCGGCAAATAAGCTATCGTGGTTTTTAAGCCAGCGGTTTGGCGATCATCTATCAGTCTTGATCGGTTAAATTCTGAGTATGGGAAAGTGAGCTGTTATTGTCACTGTTTTTGTTAGTGATAGAGGCTCGTAATTGCATGGAGAGATTATCCATCATGGAGTAACGTCTGCGATACATTGCTCTCTTGTTCGCTTTCATTTCTTTTTCGGTTCGACGTTCTGTTTTTAGAGGAAGGTTAAACCATCCGGACTGTTCAGAAAGGCCGCCTAATTCCACCCATAGCGAATCATAGTCAAAGGTCGTGTTATGCAAGAACGGCAGATGGATCAGATATTTTTGATGATGAGGGTGGATTGTATTCC
This sequence comes from Chlorobium sp., assembly GCA_005843835.1. Classification (GTDB taxonomy): domain Bacteria; phylum Bacteroidota; class Chlorobiia; order Chlorobiales; family Chlorobiaceae; genus Chlorobium. The sequence goes on along the minus strand of SZXZ01000107.1, from coordinate 14,733 downwards.
CAACACCAAAAAGATGGGTAATATCTAAAGCACTCATAATCTCTTGAACAATGAATAACATGACGTGATGTGGTCTCAACCCATGCATCGCTTTAGTTATTGCCTTGATTTCATCCTTGTTGGATCGCCCCTGTATGCAGCCGATATAACAAACTCTGTTATTTGGAGACTTCTGTTCAAAAGAAAATGCAATTTGTATAACCGGTTCATGTGAAGAGGCTGATTTCAGTGATATCATTAATGCCCCTTCTTTACGAAGGCTATTGTCATAACTAAGAACAATACTGATTTCTCCATATCCGTCAATGGTACAACGAGCAAGTTTGGATCCTTCAGGATTAAGAATGCCTTCCTGCATGGCGCCTTTGTAAGTCCGAATGATGGTATAGGTATCTTCTATGACCTTTTTTCTTTTTGAAATGTTCCACTTGGTGGACATGAAGACCCGCATCGGTTTAAATGTCAAGTAGGGTATCTGCTCAGAATAAGAGCTCATATCCTTGATACCCAACCTTTTAAACCAATTTAAGGACTCAGTGGGACTGATGGCCGCTATAAACGCCCATCTAATTTTATTTTTAGAGCGCAGGGCTGCACTTGATGAGCTGTAAACAGAATCTGATAAAGCCCATGCGGTTATCCCTGCTTTTAGAGAAGTATATAACATACGGGACATACGGGGTTGATTATCCCTTTACGGACTATATCCAAAAGTTAATGGTTTTGTTTCTTTTTTCGATTAAGAAGATAACATAAATATGAATCATACATGAAAATCTTTCCCAATGGTTCGGTTCTGTTATCCGTCAGCTTTGAGTATAGGTGTGTACGCTGTTCTGTGCTGATGGAAGATAGTTGACACCAAACCAGCATACCAGCAGAACAAGAAAAGAAAGAGCAAGATACCACTGCAGCTTTCCCTGGTCTATTTTGTAGCGGAAGGCATGAAGGTAGCCAAGATAGGCAAGCCAGGAAAGAAATGCCCAAGTCTCTTTAGGATCCCATGTCCAGTAATGTCCCCATGCCTCTTTTGCCCAGAGAGCACCGAATATTAAACCAAATGTCAAGAGTACAAAACCAAGCAGTGCAAGATAATGAGAAACTGATTCTCCGGTATGATTTCCCTTTGATCTCAACTGAAGATAGACATTGTGCAGCGCAGTAACAGAGGATGCTGCAAGCATGACATAGCCGACTAGGTATACAACAACGTGTGGAACGAACCATGGGCTCTGCAGGGCAGGCATAAGAGTTTTGTCAAAAACCTCAGGGTGAAGCATGTTGATTCCAAGAAAAAAAGCGGCAAGTACCATACAGTAATATTTAAGCCAGCTGATTTTCCAGCGGTACTCAACAAGAAAACCGACGAGAGGAATCAGTGCCGCATACCAAAGACGTGTTTCTCCGAGTGTTCTGAGTGGTGGTCGGTCCAGGGCTGTCCAGTAAAAAGCAATAAAACCTGCCATGACAATTGAGCCCCCTATCGAGAAAACATATCCAGGAATTCTAAGTGCAGGCGTCCGGCCTGAGAATATTCCCAGTAGTGATCCGATGGCCCAGCAAGCGATGGCCAGTTCTGCTGCAGTGTTAAAATTAATTATCATTTCTCTACCTCTGTTCGTTTAATGCCATTCCAGAAAAACAGAATATTCCCTGCCATAATCATAAAAAAGCCAAGGTATACAGCTGGCAGCCATGGATCATGGATTACTTCTATCAGGCTCAATTTTGACCATCTTCCAGCTTTTTCATCGTATCCCATTTGGTAGAGTTTCCATCCCATGAAATTAACGGGATGGTTGACCTCAAGATTTGCAATTATTTCATGCCCCTTTTCATCCTGAACAGTTACCGCTGAACGGAACGATTTTGGTGTGCCCGGGACCATAATAAGATAGAGACCATCAAGTTGCGCCGCATCAGGCTTGAGCATTGGGCTCCCGGTGCTTATCCATGCCTCTCGCTGGGTGGAGGCGGTGTTGATTCTTACTTTGGCAAAAGGAATGCCGGTAGCGCGGTCTACCGGTTGAGGTAAACCATCTTTTCCCGGAAGAGCATAGGGCAGATAATCGAGTACAAGCACATCAATTCCCTGCCATGTGGCAGAGGTACCTTTACGTACTTCCAAAATAGCTTGTGACTTATTCATAATGAGCTTGTCATTATGTGGATCGTATAGCAATAACTGTGGAGGGTATTCTTCAAGGGAAAAATCATGCAGAAAAATTGAAAAAGGGAGCCGTTGCGGAGTTTCGCTCTCCATCGTATACCCTAGATTATTCGCCTTTCCGATGTTAATCGGTACAGCAAGTCGTTGAAGGTCAAAACTGCCGACGATTGCACATGATAGAGCTATCCAGAATCCGGCATGAAAGAGGATAAACTGAAGGTTCTTTACTTTGAATGGAAAGAGTTTCCATGAAAGTGAAATCCCCAAATTTGCTAAAAAAAGGAGGACGGTAACAGCAAACGGCCAACTCGAAAAAATCTGGTTCATCCCCAGAAGTGAGGGCAATGAGCTTTTAGCAACCAGCTGCTGAGGCACTATTCCACCGATCAAGGATATAACTGCTATTGCAAGAATGAGGCAAAGTCCAAGAGGAATGCCACCAAGCCATTTTACAGCAGGAGTGTTCCTGAAGGTCAGGCCAATGCTGATAATTACAATCGCAAAAAGAAGAAGTGCTATTGCATTGTATGGCAAGTGAGGTATTGCGATGCCGCTTCCTGAAGCAGCATATTGAAGGACAAAACCGAAAAAAACTGCAACAGCAGTAAAAAGGGCAGATTCTCTGAACTCCCAGGGTATCTGAAACCAGCGCCGCTTGACAACCACCATAATGACAACCCTAATTAATTCTTATTGCTTAATACATTAATAAACGATCGAAAATATATCATAAACAGCCTTTAGAAAGGCAATTGTCTCCCTAATTTATAAAGGTCAGGGATAACTCAGGATTTTAACCGTACCGCGATAAAGACAACTTGAAGTTAAGGCTATTCGTTGACTGAAGACCCAAATACTTCTGAGTACATTGAGCTAACCGGTCGTGCCGTAAAGAAACGGAGGCGCCTTAAACCTTCTTTTGTTTAGCGGGATATTGGACAAAGCGCAATAACAGAAGGTCACAAATATAACAGGTGGAAGATAGTTAAACAAATCACACTGCGATACTTAACCCCGAAGCAAGTTTTTTCTTTGTATACAGCTTTTTTTTAAAAAAAAATTTTAACAATTAATTAACAATCGTTATACTTACTCCTCATAGGTAAATCTTGCCTTTTATGTCGATGGCTTATAGTTCTTGTGGAACTTGATATTTTACTCAAAGGGTTGAAGGTTCCAAATAAATGTTTTTTTACTGTACGTAAAAAAGTATAGTAATTGATGTTTTAAAAGATTGTAGCTTTTTTTTTTTGATATTTTATACCATATTGATGGTAGTCTTCATCGATACATACTGATTTGTTGTTAAGGATTTGTGCTCTGTATTTGGTACGTCGTGCAAAATTTCTGCATAGTTGTTTTCGATTTCCTGAGGTGAATATTTGCGATTGATAACATTTCGGTGTCTTTCATTCGGCATTCCCTCAAATATAATACGTTTTGTCTCTCATACCTTCCAGTCGGGCATCGTGTCTTCTGGTTGTTGCTCAATCATCGATATGATGCACTGAATACAGGTGCGGTATTTGGATTTGTCTTAACGGCAAACCCAGGGGATCTTGTGTCTTTTGTAGTAACCCGTAGTACCAGTTAATAAAAAATAGCCAATCACAACAAATCAGTAAAATCGAACTATGAGAAAATCGACAATTGCTTCAATCGCTTCTTTCTGTATGTTGCCGGCACTGTTCTGGAGTCAGGATAGTTCTGCTGTACCTGCGTTTGCAAGAAAGTATCAGACATCGTGTTATACCTGTCACTCTGGTTTCCCGAACCGGAATGCTTTTGGTGAGGCGTTCAAGAATAATGGCTATCGCTGGCCAGGTGGAGAGGAAGAAGATCATGCCAAGCAGGAGCAGACTAAGATGGGCGGAGAAGGATGGAAAAAAATATTCCCTGAATCACCATGGCCTACTGATATCCCTGGTTTTGCTCCATTTGCTCTTTATGTTACCGGCCCCTTGGTTAATTATGCTGATCAAGTGAAGACAAGTGCCGGCAAGGTTACTGCTCAACAAACTTTTTATCAGGGTGGCCCTATTGATGCCCGTATTTTGTTTGGCGGCACAATCGGTGAAAATATAGGAGTTGTTGGCGCTTTTGAAGGTTTTGCTGCGAACTCTGTAAGGACCAATCTGCGTGCTACTTGGTCTTTTGCACCAGGTATCAATGTTGGTTTTGGTAATGGATTCAGTGCATGGACTGGTGCAGCAAGTCCGATTTCTGTATACACCAGTGTATTTCCAACTTCAGGGACAAGCACGGAATTGAATTATGTCACGGGCAAAGAGGGTGGCTTTAATTTGATTGCTGGTATTGCGAGTGCCACTACTGCCACGGCAACTATACCAACTATTGATAGCAACAAGATTGATGATACCAGATATGTTCGGGCTAAATACAAGCTGTTTGGAGCTGGCTTGCTGAGTGGTGCCGGCGGTGTTTATGGCAATGAGTATGTCGGTCTGGACAATAGCCTTGCGATTGGTGCAGGTTTTGTGAGCGCAGGGAATGGCGTTCTTGCAAGCAATTATAAGGGCGAGACCTTTGTATATGGTGCTGATATTGCCGGAAACTATGGCAATTTTACTGCCGGCGTGGCTTACACGAAGGACAGTGACCTGAAGCTCAATAACTATGCTGTTGATGCAGGGTACTATGTCTATCCCTGGCTATTGACAAGAGTACGGTATGCAAATCTTGGCGTAGCGGGTGTTGACCAGAATAACCCGACGGTCACTCCATCGGTTACAGCATGGCTTCGCGCTAACGTTTCTCTTGCTGCATCGTACAAACTTTTCACCAAGAGCGAGCTTCCTACATCGACAACGGGTGAAAACAATAAGAATACCTTCACGTTGACTGGTGCATTTGCATTCTAAATGAAGGAGTCTGTATCAGCTGAATGAATATGGGTCGTGGAGGGCAGGCGGTCGTTAACCTGCCTTCCATAGACTGCAATCTAATAGTCATCGAGTCTTGAACAGGTTAAAGTGTTTAGTAAATTATGTAGTTAGTAGGAGGGAGTGCCTGAATCATAGGAAATATTCTATCCATGAGTTCAGGGTTTCCGAGTTGTCAGAAGGAAACGTTATAAAAGTATACCAGATCACAGGTTTCAGTTCAGAAAAGATCTCATTGAAAGCAAAAAAACGCTGCCATGCAGGATGAAAAAGAGCTCGTCACAGAGCAACAGGAAGAAATTATCAGCAGGGAAACATCTGAAGGTGGCCAGGCGGAGTCCAGCGACCGTCGGAAATTTCTAACTCGGCTGGGTTGGGGAAGCCTTGCGGGGTTTCTTGCGATTAACTCAGCAGCCTTTTTGCGGTTCTTTTACCCACGGGTATTATTTGAGCCACCATCTCAGTTTAAGGTTGGTCTTCCGGCTGATTATCCTCCGGGACAGGTTAACTCTCAATACCAGAGAGAGTTTGGCACATGGATAATTCGCCTTCAGGATGGGGCATTTTTTGCGATGGAGACTAAATGCACTCATCTTGGTTGTACTCCAAGCTGGATGGATGCACAGAAAAAATTTAAATGCCCTTGTCATGGGAGCGGATACTATATAACAGGCCTGAATTTTGAAGGGCCCGCACCAAGACCCATGGATCGCTTTAAAATAAGTATTGCTGAAGATGGTCAGTTGCTGGTAGATAAGACGATTAAGTTTCCGGGTGTTCCGGGTAAGGAATCAAATGAGCTTTATCCGCAGAGTTTATTGAGAGTGTAATAGTTTATCGATAATTGAAAATTATATGAACTATGGGTAATGATGAAAAAATAGCAGCTGTACAGGAGCGAACCAGAGTACCAAGAGCTGCCGGTGCTCGCAAACGTGCGGCAGCAAGAGTAATTTCAGAACTTTGTACAGGATGCAGAATTTGTGTACAGACCTGTCCATCAAACTCTATTACAATTGTCGAGTCTGAACTGAACTTTACCGGTATCGCTCAAGTGGATGAAAGTTGTACGGGTTGTAATATATGTGCTATAGACTGCCCTTGGACAGGGGTTGAAATGCTCAATCCTGATGGGTCGAAAAAGGATGAAGCAGAATATGAGCGACAGTTAAAGAGGTTGCGCGGTTACCAGTAAACTGTTTTTAAATAAAAAGTACGGGACTATGAAAAGCCTAAATGATATAACTGGCAGCGTTAAAAAAAATCTGATATGGAAGTCCATATTCAGGCGAGACTACCGCAATACGGTGCGAGATCGGGCGCAAGCCGTTTTCGGCAATGTTTTTCTTCATCTTCACCCTGTGCAGGTACGTGAAAGTGCGGTTAAACTTCGCTTTACCTGGGGAATGGGTGGTATTACTTTTTTTGCTTTTATCATTCTTGTTATCACTGGTGTGGTGTTGATGTTTTATTATCATCCCTCTATTGATCAGGCATATACAGATATCAAGGATCTTGAATTTCAGGTGCCTTTTGGCGTTATCCTCAGAAATTTGCATCGTTGGGGAGCTCATTTCATGGTTATTGTGGTAATGATTCACATGTTCAGGGTGTTCATGACAGGATCCTATAAAGCACCCCGTCAGTTTAACTGGGGCATTGGTGTGATTTTGCTTGTCATGACTTTTCTTTTGAGTTTTACCGGCTACCTTACTCCTTGGGATCAGCTTGGATTCTGGGCGATTACGGTTGGAACTAATATGGGTGCGGCTACTCCTTTGCTGGGATATCAGGGGCCGTTCAGTGAATATCTCCATATAACGCCATACAATGATGTTCGGTTTGCTCTTCTTGGTGGTGCGCAGGTAGGTGGTAATGCTTTGCTCAGATCCTATATCTGGCATTGTGTCGCAATTCCGCTTTTTGCGACCATTTTGATGTTTGTTCATTTCTGGCGTGTCAGAAAAGATGGTGGAATTTCAAAACCTCAAAAATAACAGAACGGGCAGAGTAGATTATGAACCCTTTTATTGAAATCATTACCCAGCCTGATAATATCGCCATTGTGATCATGGTCTTTATGGTGACGTTTTTTATGGTATGGGCTTTTCAGCAAGCCTTTCAAAATGACAGGCTTCTTGCTGCAGGACTTCCTGTCGACGGGGAAAACGATAGGTTTGTCGATACATTCAAACCTCTCGTCAGAATTGAGCTTATTATTGCTATTGTTGTCATGGTGGGTCTTACAATATGGTCGATAGCTGTCGATGCTCCTCTTGAGGAAATCGCAAATCCTACCATCACGCCAAACCCTGCTAAGGCTCCATGGTACTTTCTTGGTCTTCAGGAGTTGCTGGTTTACTTCGATCCCTGGCTTGCCGGTGTTGTGCTGCCATCGCTGATTGTTGTCGGCCTTCTGGCTATTCCCTATATCGATATTAATCCTAAAGGGAACGGGTACTACACCTTTTCTGAGAGAAAGTATGCGGTAATTATTTTCTCGTTTGGTTTTTTTGTTCTATGGCTCCTTCTGATTGTGATTGGCGTATTTTTCAGGGGACCAGGTTGGCTGTGGTACTGGCCTTGGCAGGAATGGGATCACTCCAGGGTTGTTTTTGAGCCTACCAGGGATTTGACTGCTTTAATAGGAATTGACTCCAGGTCTCTTCCGGGATTTATCATTGGTGCATTGGTTGTGGGGTCATATATGGTGGGCGGCATGATTGCTCCTTATCGTTATTGGAAAAAGAATAACCCTGAGCTGTTGACCCAGTTAGGTATGGTCAGGTATGTTACCATTGTGTTTTTGTTTATAACCATGATGGCTATTCCGATTAAAATGGTTCTCAGGCTGGTTTTTCTGATTAAATATGTATGGATAACTCCTTGGTTTAGCGTTTAGCGCTGTGTTTTAAGCTCCTGCAAGCGGTAATAGATCATTCTAAAAGTCCAAAAAAACTGTTGAAAATGGCGAATGAGAATAAAAATAATTCATCCTACAGAGTCTATGTCTTTGTGTTTTTCAGTGTATTGCTGTTAGCTCTTTCTGTATGGGTGGTCTGGGACGATGAGTTTGGCCTGAGGCCATGGAAAAAATACCAGGAGGACTACAAGGCACTGAAACAGGATAAGCTTGAAAAGGATTATCGGCGAGCCGTTGTTGATTTTCAGCGAGCGGGTGGCCATAAAAAACTTGCAGAATTGGAAGCAAAGCTTTCGAAGGCTGAGGCTGCTTTTCAAAGCAAGGAAAATCAGGATAAATACACAAAACTGAACAGTCAGTTTGAAGCTGCGCACGATGTTTTGACAAAAAGCCAGAAAGAGCTTAGGGATTTGCGTGGCCAGTTCCTGGAAACGGAGTATTATTATACCAAGACACAACAGCCTGAGTATAAGGCTAAAATGGATGTTCTTCAGCGCAGCATTGATGCGGTCGGATTACGGGTAGCTGCTCAGCAGAAAGTTGAGGAATCAATTAAGGGATCGCTATCCGCCCTTACTGCAGGAACGGCCGGTATTCGGGCTGAAATTGAGAACATGAAAAATGGTCTTGAAGAGAAAAAAGAGAAAATTGCGAATAATGGCAAGTTTCCGATTGAGATCAAGCAGATTCATATTAAAGATATTGATAAAGCGGATCGATGCCAATCCTGCCATATAGGAATTGATGGTAAAAGCCAGGTTTCAAACAAGCAGCCATTCACAAGACATCCGGCGAGCTTTGTTTATCTGGACCATCATGATCCAGCCAAGTTCGGATGTACGTTCTGTCATAGAGGTCAGGGCCGTGCAACGACATCTGCTGAAAAAGCGCATGGTAATGTCAAACATTGGGATGAGCCAATGCTTCAGGGTGATATGACTCAGACCTCATGCCTTAACTGCCATGGAGATATAAAGAATCTTCGCGGTGCTGAAAGTATCATTAAAAGCACAGAGTTGATTAAGAAGTATGGCTGTTACAGCTGCCATAAGATACCTGGTTATGAAACTGTTGGTGATGTTGGTCCTGTTCTTACACAGGTGGGAACTAAAGTAAATTATTCCTGGGCAATCAACTGGCTGCTTGATCCAAAGAAATACTTTGCGACTGCCAGAATGCCTAAGTTTTACTTTACACAGGATCAGGCCGAGTCAATTGCTGACTATCTCTTCAGCATGTCGGGGACGACTCGTCACGATGTCGATAATACCAAGAACAAGCCTGACGCAAAGTTGATTGAAGAAGGTAAGGCATTATGGGCACAGTCACGCTGTAACCTTTGCCATGCTACAGGGGGAAGAGGCGGTAACAATACGAAGGTTTATGCTCCTGATCTAAGTAAAGTTGGAAGCAAGGTGAACAAGGAGTGGATGTTTAATTGGATTAAGAATCCAAATGCATACTTCCCTGGTACCAAGATGCCGCGGTTCCGTTTTACTGATGAACAAATTAACTCTCTCGTTGCTTACATCACGACTGAGTATCAGGATGAGGAGGCTGAGTATAAATATGTACAGCCTGCTGAAATTAAGCCTGCTTCAATAGCAAAAGGAAAAGACCTTATCCAGAAGTATGGTTGCTATGGTTGCCATAAACTCCAGGGTATGGAGGATATGGTTCAGGTGGCTCCTTCTCTGAAAAAGCAAGGTGTTACGTTCCTGAGAAATACAGAAATGCGTGAAAAGATAGGCATGGAACTCTCTTCAATTGGCAGCAAGCCAGTTGAGATGCTTGATTTTGGAAAGCTTAAGAAAGCTATTCCAAATGATCGCCTCAGTTATATCAAACAGAAGCTGAGAGATCCTCGTGGATACAGGCTCGGGTTAAGGATGCCTAATTTCCGTCTTGCAGAGTCTGAGATTAATGAATTGGCATCGGTTCTTTACGGATTTACTGATGCAAATGTTCCTACCCGTTTTCTTGTTCCATCTCGTCAGGAGTTGGATAGGATGGCCGGTGTATCATCGTACAAATTTACAGGTGACTTTGCGAAGGTTATTGCTGATGTTAAATGCACAAACTGTCACTCAATTCGTGGAATTGGTGCCGATTATGCACCGGATCTGTCAATAGCAGGCAGCAAGCTTCAGGAGGGGTGGATTCGTAATTTCCTTGCAAATCCGGATGTTATCCGACCTCTTCTACAGCAAATGCCTAAGCTTGGATTGACCTCAGGGAAACCTCCGGCTAAGGTAACAATGCCTAAGTTTAATCTTGGCAAGCAGAAGGTTGAGGATACGAACAGGTCGGATGTTGATGTTGTCATCAATTTCTTCCAGCAGGAACTGGTTACGAGTGACATTCCTAAAGTCCTGCCGCAACTCAAGGGAACTACTCAGGATGAACTGATCGCAAAAGGAAAGCAACTTTATGATTTAAAAGGTTGCAAAGCCTGTCATCAGGTCGGCACTGACGGTGGTGCTCTTGGACCAAACTTGACAAATGTTGGTAACCGCTTAACACAAGGCTTTATTTTCAAGCATCTTGAAAATGCAAGGAAATTCAAGCCTGACATTGTTGAGCCTAATTACGGGTTCACCGAGGCTGAACGAATATATTTAACAAACTTTTTGATGACCCTGAAACTGAGTGCCAAGTGATGCAAACAACCTTAAAATTCAGGAAGATCGCTCTTCTATCAGCACTATCAGTGCTTGTGATCGCCGGTTGCGGAAAGCAGCAGGGCAAATCTGGTACTAAAAAGCCTCTTTCAGCAACTGCGGCAGCGGATTCAGCTGCCGCAGCAGCTAAAGTTCCTTATGCATTAAAGGAAGGGAAAAGGCTGTATTCGCACTATTGCGGTGTGTGTCATGGTGAAACTGGAGATGGAAGTGGCCAGTACTATGGTTTGACTCCGACGCCTGCCAATTTTACGGATAAGGCTTTTATGAAGACCTTGCCGGATGACGTGATCTTCAAAGCGATAAACGAAGGTTCCGCTTCGGTTGGCAAGTCGAACATGTGCCCACCATGGGGCAAATCATTGAATAGCGAAGAGGTAGAGTTTATTGTCGCCTATATCAGAACGCTTGCAGGCAGCTGAACTTTATATTAATTTTGTTTTTTGTATTTTGAACGAGGAAAATTATTTATCTACAACCTTAAATTCTATGGAGCAGCAAATGATGAAATCAACAAGCAAATTCTTGAAAAGTGCACTTTTAATGACAAGCTTCGGGTTTATTGCGTCGAATGCTTTTTGTGGTGGAACAATTACTGGTACAGTTGATGCGAGCATACCGAAATATAAGACTGATGCGGTTGTTTATCTTGTAGGTGTAAAAGGACCGGTTGTTCCACACAATGCTGTAGTTGATCAGAAAAGTCTTGTTTTTGTTCCTCATGTAACAGCAGTACCTGTTGGATCAACGGTTGACTTCAAGAATAACGACAAAGTAAATCATAATATCTTCTCAGGATCTGCGGCTAAAAAATTCAATCTGGGAACATATAATCCAGGTATGTCAAAACCTGTGACTTTTGATAAGCCAGGTGCTATTAATTTACTCTGCAATGTTCACTCTGAAATGTCCGGCTGGGTAGTTGTTACAGAGAATCAATATGCAGCGGTATCAGAACATGACGGTAAATTTACCATCAATAATGTTCCTGCCGGTACCTATAAGATCACTGCATGGAGCGAAAAACTTAAAGCTCAGGAAGGTACTGTTACGGTTGTCGATGGAAAAACTGCTAATGTCACTGTTAAGTTGGCAAAATAATCCACGTTCTTAATTATATCCCAAAACAAGGAGCCTGTTTTATAGCAGGTTCCTTGTTTTGCGTATAGGCTATTTTTTAATGCGGTAATCAAAAAATAAACATTCTCCTCTTTACGATATTGCGTTTTAAGATCTCATAAATCGCATGATTCCTCCCTAAAAACCGGTTTAAGAATAAAATAATACATAGCTAACATCGTTTTGCCGTTCGGTCTACGCAATTTTAAGCATTTTTTAAGATTCCCTTAATCTTGCTTAAAGAGAGTATTGATTACTATGTTTATTAGAAAAGGGAGTAAAGCTTTTTTTAAATGAATTGATAAACGTACAGTAGTATCGTTATTCATATTTTCTTATATGTTTTTTCCGGCGTTTAAATTTTTTATTTCAAGGGATTAACAATTGTTATCGGTGTGTGTGGGTATAACTAATCTTCAATTGATTGCCCTGGTTATTTGCAAATTTTCACATTGAGGGTTTTTTTAAACAAACCTACCCCGGTTTAAGAGAATAGTGTGCTTTCACAGAATATTTCTGCGATGAACCGTTCGGGGAACTGGCTAATGCTTTTTGTATAAGAAAATTATGTATCCCTCTAATTCATATGGATTTTATTTCAATTAAACATTTATCACTATGGCGGATATTAAGCTTAGCAAAGTAAAGACATTTCTTATCGCATTTTCTATTTGCATAGGTTTTAGCAGCAACATCTATGCGATTGATCCCGGAAGCAAATCGCCGGATTTTGATCTTCCCGGAACCCAGGGACCAGTTAAGCTTTCAAAATCAGCCGGCTCAGTGGTATATGTCGATTTTTGGGCTTCTTGGTGCGGCCCTTGCCGTCAGTCTTTTTCCTGGATGAACGAGGTACAGGAAAAATATCGCTCGCAAGGGCTGAAGATTATTGGAGTTAATCTTGATGCTAAAAATGAGGATGCCAAAAAGTTTTTAGCTCAAACACCGGCAAAATTCACAATTGCTTTTGATTCAAAAGGAGATGTTCCTAAAGTTTTTGGTGTCAAGGGTATGCCGACAAGTTTCCTGATTGGGCGTGACGGTAAAGTTATTTTCCAGCACCTGGGATTTAAGGAAGCTGATCGTGAAAGTTTGGAAAAGGAAATTAAGTCTGCTTTGGAGGCAAAAAAATGATTCAAAAAGCTCTTTGCTTAACGCTTTTTATTACAACGCTTACCTTATCTGGCTGTGCTTTAGGAACCGCTGTGCAACCTTGGGAAAAACAAACTCTAGCAAGACCCGAAATGACTTTTGAGGGCGACAAACTCGATACTGCATACACCGAACATATCTACAGCAGCAAAGAGGCTGCTTCAGGAGGATCGGGTGTGGGTGGTGGTGGTTGCGGATGCAATTAAATTGTAATTCAAAATTTGGGAACATGCGAATGAAATCTGTTACAAAACAAAAAACGAATGTTATAGGAGCTGCTCTTTTTGCTGCCGCAATGGCGTTGCCATACTCTCAATCTGCTTTTGCAGAGGCAGCTCCGGAGCGTGGTATTGTCAGTTTCAAATATCTGAATTATAAAGACAGCCAGCCCGATCAAGAGCGAGTCAGTGTTAATGCGTATTCTGTCACGGGTATGGCGCCAATTGCAGGTAAGTGGTCAGTAAGTACAACTTATACCAATGATTCTGTTTCGGGAGCTTCTCCGGAACGTAATTCGCACATCGTTTCAGGGGCTTCCAAGATGAAAGACCACAGGGAGGCCGTTGATCTAAGCGCTACCCGTTATTTTTCGAAAGCATCGTTAACCTTTGGAAGCAGTTATTCAAAGGAGAACGATTACATCTCTCGAGGTTATTCATTGCAGGAGAGTATTTCAACAGAGGATAAAAATACAACGATCACATTCGGTGGCAGCTATACTACTGATACGATAAACCCCACGGTGAATAAGGATCAATTTTACGACAAAAGGGTTGTTGCTGGCCTTATTGGTATTACAAAGATCTTGACAAAACAGGACATTGTCCAGCTTAATATTGGGTACTCAAAGGGTAAGGGCTATTTTAATGATCCATATAAAGCATTTGAGGCTAGGCCGGACAAGCGGGAAAGTAAGACGCTCATGACTCGATGGAACCATCATTTTGACGAAAAAGATGGTACAGCTAGAATATCTTACCGTTATTATACTGATGACTGGGGCGTCAATGCACATACTTTAGGAATGGAATATGTACAACCTTTGCCGAAAGAATTTACAGTAACACCGCTTATAAGGCTTTATTCCCAAACCGCTGCTCGTTTTTATCTTTCGGATTTTCCGGATCCTTCACAAGAATTTCCTATGTATTCTTCTATGGATCAGCGTCTTTCTGCTTTTGGCGCTATAACAATTGGTATCAAACTTGAGAAAAAAATTGCAAAGGATTGGCTTGTTGACGCAAAATTAGAAGCCTACGAACAGCGTGCGGGATGGAGCATAACCGGTGGGGGTGACCCGGGACTTTTGCCTTTTAAAGCAAGAAGCATTCAGCTTGGCTTGTCTAGAAACTTATAGAAGGACGGAAGGAAAAAACCTTTTTTCCAATTTCAGGTTCAAATATCACCATATAAAAAAAGTCAAACGGTGGAAGTATTTGCCTAAAAAATCATAAACAGAAAAAGGGGCGGTTTATGATATTTAACAATAAGATAACAGATTAATATAACAGGAGGTAGATATGGCTACATGGATAACGTATTCCTCTGGTAATGATACTATATCGCTTGTTTCATTACTTGGTGGGAGTCAACCAAAATCTTCAAATACTTTTTATCTTGATGGCCTGGCGGGGAACGACACACTGGATTTTGTTATTGGTGACCAGTATGCCTCAAAATTTGTAAGCACAAATTTTACAATAGGAGCAGTCGATGCAAGTGGAGTAATCACAGTAACTGGCGCAAGTTCTGGAGGCAGAGACCATTTCACATTCTATTTGAAAA
>SZXZ01000037.1 GCA_005843835.1 Chlorobium sp. | reverse complement strand
CACGGAGACTACAGGTGCAGGAGAGGCTTACTCAGCAGATCAGGGATGCCATACAGAATGTATTGCACCCTAAAGGTGTTGGAGTGGTTATTGAGGCTCGACACATGTGTATGGTAATGCGAGGTGTTGAAAAGCTTAATTCCATTACCACTACATCCGCTATGTCGGGACAGTTCATCAGTTCGCAATCCACGAGAAACGAGTTTTTGCGACTCATCAAACCGTAATAAAAAGTGCTGAGGTTTGAGTGCTGAGTTCTGAGATAGAGATGCGAAATGGCAGGTATCTGCCATTTCGCATCAAAGCTACTCTGTTATCCAGCTGTTGATGATTGCCCTTCCCTCTTCTACAGCTATCGGCAAAAGTAGGGCGAGCTCGGGACTTAATCCTATGTTGAGTTCTAGATCTTTGGGTGGTGCTCCTATCATCACAATCTCTTTTGGCATTTTGCCGTGCAGTTTGGCTATGCCGAGCATTTCGCTGAAGCCCATCTGGTGAGATGACATTTTGCGATGGATAAAGTCAGGAAGTTCTTCGTTCCAATAAACATAAACCTGCCGGTCATAATCGAGAGGAATAAGTGCATCGAAAACAATCACGGCATCAGCTGACTCTATGAAATCGAGCAGATAAATCCCCTGAGTTCCACCATCAATAAAGTGAACAGAATCCGGAAAAGAGGAAGATTCCTGTAAGCTGTTGACTGCTGATACTCCAAATCCTTCATCGCCGTAAAGAACATTTCCCAGTCCTATGATATTGATACGATTATACTTCACTGTATACGTTTATTGATTGATACAACATACAAAAACCCATTGCAGGATTGACTCTCCCCTGCAATGGGTCTTATTTCGCTGGATATTCACTACAAAGTCATAAGGCAAGATCTCGTCAGACAGGTTCTTCTTCGACCTTATGCTTATATCCTGTAATTATCGAAGAGGTAACACTGGTGCGATCTACCACATCGTGACGGAAAACTGCGTAAAGATGCATAATAAGGTAAATCGGGAAAATCCAAGCCATAAGATGATGCGCCCAATGCAGAGTGTAGCTGCCACCTAAAAGCGGTATCATCCAACCGAACCAGACTGAATTAAACCCGCCCGGATTGTTTTCGCCATACATGGCTAACCCTGAAAATATCATAAAGCTCGACCCACAGAAAATGAACAAAAAGTGGGCTAAAGCTGCGACAGGGTTATGCCCTACATAGTTCGGCTCTTTCGACCGCAAGAAAAGATATGACTCAACCTGCTCACGGAATGGTTTGCCCCACCACGAAGGCGACCATGGTCTGAATCCGCCGAATCGTCCATATTTATCTCCGCCGAACACCGCCCAGTACATGCGGAAAAGAAAGTTGGCGGTAAAAATAAATGCAGAGGCAAAATGGATATACCTCCACCAAGACATCCCCCTGTAAAATACCGCTTCACCAAGGGGCGGATTGAACAAAGGAAAGGCAATATACAGACCCGTTCCAAAGAGAGCTACGGTGCACAAGGCATTGATCCAGTGATACAACCTGACAGGCAGCCTCCAGACATAGATTTCTTCAATTAATCTCCCCATAACAGACTCCTTTTAAACGATTTTAACCGTTGTAATCTCGTTACCGTTCATATCGAAGAGATGAGAAGCGCAGGCAAGGCACGGATCAAATGAATGCACTGTTCTGAGAATCTCAAGTGGCTGTTCAGGATTAATCATGGGAGTCCCCTTCAGTGCTGACTCGTATGCGCCCGAATTGCCATTGGCATCACGTGGAGAGGCGTTCCAGGTGGAAGGCACCACAATCTGGTATTCCTTAATCTTTTGGTCGCTGATATGAATCCAGTGACCGAGAGAACCACGTGGAGCTTCAGTATAACCGAATCCCTTGCACTCGGCAGGCCAGGTGGAAGGTTCCCAGCGATCGCTGTTGAAGGTGCGATAATCACCGGTTTTGATGTTGGCTACAAGCTGATCATAATAATGGCGCATGAAGCCTGCAGTCTGCTTGCATTCAATACCTCTCGCTGCCGTGCGGCCAAGTGTTGAAAAGAGAGCTTCGGGTCCGACCTCAAGTTTAGAAAGCACCATACCAACAGTATCCTTGATCATTGGATCGCCTTTAGCATAAGCTATCAGCACGCGGGCAAGCGGACCAACTTCCATTGGATGGTTTTTCCAGCGCGGGGTCTTAAGCCAGCTGTATTTTTTGTCGGTATCGAGGTGCTCAAATGGAGGTTTAGGACCGGTATATTTAGGGCTTGTCTCGCCATCCCATGGATGAAGTCCCTTTGCATCCCCCTTAGAGTAGGTGTACCAGCTGTGACTGACCTCTTCAGTAACCTGTGATGCATCCCTTGGATCGACATCAATAACGGTCTTGAGATCCTTGTTGAGAATCGCACCTCGAGGCCAAAGCAGAGTTTTGAAATCAGCCAGCGTTGTTTCGGGAAAATCGCCATAGCTGAGGTAGTTACCGAGTCCGCCTCCATGAAGCCATCCTTTGTAATATCCAGCAATCGCTATAAGATCAGGAATGTAAACCTGGTCAATAAACGCAGTAGTATCGTCGATGATTTTTTTAATCATCGAGAGGCGCTCGATATTGATAGCTGTATCTTTGTTAGGATCAATAGCGCAAGCCATACCGCCAACCAGATAGTTCGGATGCGGGTTTTTGCCTCCAAATATAGTGTGAATCTTGACGATCTCTTTCTGGAAATCCAGAGCCTCAAGATAGTGAGCTACAGCAATTAAATTCACTTCAGGCGGAAGCTTGTATGCCGGATGACCCCAGTAGCCGTTCGAAAAAATCCCAAGCTGACCGCTTTCGACAAAACCAACAAGGCGCTGCTGAAGATCCTTGAAATAACCTACAGATGATTTTGGCCACGATGATATACTCTGCGCTATAACAGAAGCCTGTTTCGGATCTGCTTTGAGAGCGCTGACAACATCAACCCAGTCCAGAGCATGAAGGTGATAAAAGTGAACCAGATGGTCCTGGGTAACCTGAGTCGCATTCATCAGGTTCCTGATGATTCGTGCATTAACCGGAATATCAATACCAAGTGCATCTTCAACACACCGAACCGAAGCAAGAGCATGCACTGTTGTACAGACACCACAGATACGCTCTGTAAATGCCCATGCATCCCTTGGGTCCCGGCCTTTGAGTATAACCTCTATACCGCGCCACATTGTGCCACTGCTGTAGGCATCTTCAATAACATTACTATCATTCAGTTTTGCCTCTATTCGTAGATGCCCCTCAATACGGGGTATCGGATCAACAACTATTTTTTTGGCCATTTGCTACTCCGTGGGTTATGCATTGTCGTTATCTTCAGTGCCTGCTTTTGCCTTTTTGACCGCTGTAATCGCTGCATGAGCGGCAGCACCTGCTGCAGCTGCACCAACGGCAATCACGCCTATCTTGTCGGCGTTACTGTCACTGCCGAGGAATGGAACTTCAGCAAGCCTGGTGTAGAAAGGCCCCTTGTCCCAGAAGTTCGGCTCAGAACATCCAATACACGGGTGACCGGAGCCGATAGGAAAACTGGTTCCTCCATTCCACTGTATCTTAGAGCATGAGTTATACGTAGTCGGGCCTTTGCATCCCATTTTATAGAGGCACCACCCTTTTCTTGTCGCATCGTCATCAAAGCTCCTGACAAACATGCCGGCCTCAAAGAAAGCCCTGCGATAGCATTTGTCGTGAATACGTGTGTTGTAGAAGGCTTTAGGGCGACCGAATCGGTCAAGTTCAGGAAGGGTTCCAAACGTATGGAAGTGGGTAACAACACCAGTCATAACCTCAGAAATAGGCGGACAACCTGGCACTTTAATGATAGGCTTGTCTTTGATAACATCGGATATTGGAACAGAACCAGATGGATTAGGATGAGCATTCTGTACGCAGCCAAATGAAGCACAGGCACCCCAGGCAATAATCGCAGCAGCATCGGCAGCAGTTTCCTTAAGGGTATTAAGGAATGAATCTCCGCCTACCATACAATAAACACCATCGTCTTTTATAGATACGTTGCCTTCGACTGCAAGGATGTATTTGCCTTTGTAGTCCTTCATGGTCTTGCGACGAACATCCTCCAACTGATGGCCAGCCGTTGCGCTAAGCACATCATCGTAATCAAGCGATATCAAGTTGAAAATAATATCCTCAATAGTAGGATGTGAAGAGCGGATAAACGATTCTGAACAACAGGTACACTCCTGACCATGAAGCCATATTACAGGCGTTCTGGGCTTTTTTTCCAAGGCCTCAACAATGTTTGGCACCATCGAGGGTGAAAGGCCGAGATATACGGAGGTAAGAGAGCAGAACTTCAGAAAATCTCTGCGGCTTACTCCCCCGGCCTTGAATACATCGGCAAAGGTCTGATTACTTTGCATTTTACCTCCGGTTTATAAAAATCAGATTATCGGAAAGCAAATTATACTAACAATTTTAGGGAAAAATAGGATATACCGAAAAACAATGAGATAAAGATACTTATGCAGTTATTCTTGAAAATAACAATTGTTAGATAAAATACCATAAGAAACCCTTGTCTAATGCTGGTAAAACTTTGTTTTGAATGGGTCTATACATGTTTTCATTTACTTTTCTTGCTTCTTCGTTCTCAGTAATAATTTGAATATCCAGATATCATCGGTTGTTTCTTGTGAATAAAGTATTGGAAACACGATACCCCGTTAATCCTTAAGGATACGGGGTTATTTTGTGCTTAGTGCTCAGTGCTGAGCATGTAGTACTAAGAGTTTAATATAGTTTTAAGCCGAACATTGCTGATGAGTATTTTGCGAAGTCGGACAGCGGCTGGAAGAAGAGGCCGAAGTAAATGGTCAGGAACATCAGGACTGCTATAAGTACTTGTGACAGCATGCCTGGATTCATGTTTTTTTCTTCAGATTCCGGTGATTCGCGGAGGTACATGTTAAGAGGAATCAGCATATAGTAGTAAAGGGATATGACGCTGGTCATGATGCCGATAAGTGCAAGCCAAATATAGATGGATCCTTTTGCCAGTAGTGCTGAAAATATCATCAGTTTACCGATAAAGCCGAGGGTAGGTGGAAGACCTACGAGGGAAATCAAGAATACCGTCAGAGCTGCAGCGGCGAGGGGCATTTGTTTACCGAGACCTCGGTAATCTTCGAGGTTTTCGCTGCCTGTTTTATTGGCTATAAGAATGACAATATAGAATGCGCCAAAGTTCATAAGGAAATACGAAAGCAGGTAAAACAGAGTTGCCTGGGTGCCGAATGCATCTAACACGATAATGCTGAGCAGAAGGTAGCCTGCATGGGCAATAGATGAATATGCAAGGAGACGCTTGACGTTTTTCTGCCACAGGGCCACTACGTTACCGTAGATCATGGATGCTACTGAAAGAATAATCAGCAGCGTAACCCAATTGAGGCCTATAATGTCCTCATATACAGGGCCACCGTGAGGAATTGCTATGTAGAAGAAGCGCATGAGCAGTGCGAACCCAGCTGCTTTTGATGCTACAGATAGATAGGCCGTAATCGGGGTTGGAGCACCTTCGTAAACATCGGGAGCCCAGAAGTGAAATGGAACCGCTCCAATTTTGTAGCCGAAGCCTGCTAAAATAAGAAGCGAAGCAAGGATCATCAGCAGGGGGTCGTATCCGTGTTGAGAAAGCTCAGAGCTAATGTTGATGATATTGGTCTGGGCGGTGAGGCCGTATATAAGGGAAAAACCGTAGACCATCAGGCCGGATGAAACCGCACCGTAAACCAGATATTTCAGCGCTGCTTCAGAAGAACGGGGATTACGTTTGAAATAACCGGTAAGGATGTAAGCTGTAAAGCTGACAAGTTCCATTGAAAGGAAAATCATCATCATATCGGCAGAAGATGCCATCATGATCATCCCGATGACCATAGCGATGATGAGGGCATAATACTCGCCCATGCTTTTTACTTCTGTGTCAAACTGCTCGTCTGCCATTGTAATGATAACGGCAATCATGCCGGAAAGCACAAAGAAGTATTTAAAGAAGAGCGCAAATTCGTCGAGAACATACATCCCGAAAAAGAGCTCTTGCGCCGGCAGGAAGTGCTGCTGGTAGATAAAGAATAAGCTGCCCCCCAGCCCGAGAAGGGATGTTATGGAGAGCAGATTGTTTTTCTTGCCTTTTGCAACCAGATCGATAACGATGAGGAGCATAAAAAGCACGGACAGATAAATTTCAGGTATAAAAAATCCAACGCTTGCGTTAAGACTTGCAATGATACTTTGAATTTCAGCACCTGATGGCAGCTCGAACATAATTCTCTTCGTTTATTCTTTTACCTCATTCAAACCTAATAATTTATCTCTACCTCATCGCCAAGGGTGAAAGCACTTCTACAAGCTTGTTGATACTTGACGTCAACATGCCGATAATCGGCATCGGGTAGATGCCAAGGAAAATGGTGATGATAACCAGTGGCACGAGCATGACAAGTTCTCGGCCGTCAAGATCAATTTTACCTTTCCAGTCGTGGAAGTGAATATGTTCGTGACCGTCATCACCGACAACAAGATCGTAGGCTGCATCGGGTTTACGTTTTCCAAGAAACATTCTCTGCAGTGACCAGAGCAGATAGGCTGCACCGAATACAATACCAAGAACTGATACCATTGCGATGTAACGTGTTGTTTCAGAACTGAAGGCACCGACAAAGACAAAGGCTTCGGAAATGAATCCGCTAAGACCTGGAAGACCAAGAGATGCGAACCATGCTACAGTGACAACTGCGGCATAAACCGGCATATAGGATGCAAGACCACCGAATTTGTCGATCTGGCGGGTATGGGCACGATCGTAGATAACGCCGACAAGAAGGAAGAGCATGGCTGTGATAGTGCCATGGTTGAACATCTGGTAGAGTGCACCAAGCATACCCTCACTGTTACCTGCGGCAAGCCCAAGCAATACATAGCCCATATGGCTAATTGATGAGTATGCAACCATCTTTTTAAGATCCTGCTGTGCTAATGCACAGAACGCTCCATAAATAATATTTATGGCACCGAAAATACCGATGACATACATCGAAGCATGAAAGACTTCAGGGAAAAGCGGGAAGTTGATACGCATCATGCCATACGTGCCAAGCTTAAGAAGCACACCGGCAAGAATAACTGAAATAGGAGTTGGGGCTTCAACGTGAGCATCGGGCAACCAGGTATGGAACGGGAACATTGGCACCTTGATAGCAAAGCCGACAAAAAGAACGCTGAAGGCTACATATCGCCACATGACATTATCCGGTCCAAGAATGGCTGTCTTGATATAGTTTGCCTGGTTCGCCATTGCCACAAGACTGAAGGTGTGATTGCCTGTAACAGGGTCGATGACGCTGAAGTATAAGCCGATCATGACAAGCAGCATAAAGACAGAGCCGAACAAGGTGTAAAGGAAGAACTTGATAGCTGCATATTCGCGATTTGGACCTCCCCAGATACCGATAAGGAAGTACATCGGAAGAAGCATGAGCTCCCAGAACACATAGAAAAGAAAGAAATCAAGTGCGACAAAACAGCCCATCATTGCTGATGCAAGCAGGTTATAAAGGATAAAGTATCCTTTAACCTGTTTCTGTATAGTCCAGCTTGAAAGGACGCCAATGGCCGATATCAAAGCTGTCAGGATGACCATGGTGACCGATATTCCGTCGACACCGAGGAAGTACTCGATGTTTAGCGAACCTAAACCGCCAAGTTTGAGGCTGATCCATGGAAGCTTTTCAACAAACTGGAATGAACCAAGCGGACTCCCTCCCGGTCCTGCTGTTATTCCAGGCAGTGATGGATCATAAGCTCGCCAGATCAGAACTGCCAGCACTCCCTGGGCAAGAGCCGCAAGCAATGAAACAATTCTGATTATCTGCTTTTGCGAAGAAGGCACGGCAAGAATAACCAGACCGGCAATAATAGGCAGAAAAACAATTAAACTCAGCATGTTCCGTATCTGTAAGTTTTCAGATTAAAAGTAAATCCCTCTTAATAGATCAGTCGTGTAAAATAAAAGACAAAATAACCGAAGACAACAACAAGGAGCATCACCACGTAGGTCTGAACCTTGCCCGTCTGAAATTTCCGCAAAACAGCACCTGTAGTGTTGACAGAAAAAGCAGTAAAGTTAACCAGTCCGTCCACTACATATTTATCGAAACTGTTATTGGCAAATGCTACCTTTTTGACAATGAAGGCTACGCCGTTGACGATGCCGTCAATAACATTGGTATCGAACCATGAGAGCATTTTAGACAGAACAACAGAGCCTTTAATAAATGTTGCCTCGTAAATTTCGTCCCAATACCATTTGTTAAGCGAAAAGAGGTAGAGTGGACGAATAGTCTCGGCTGTTTTATCGGGATCAATAATTTTAAAGACATAGGCAACCAGGGCCAGACTTATACCAAGCACCACCATAATGCTTGATATATAAATTGCCGGAAAATGAGCGGCATGGGCGGCATGAGCTATCTCAGCCTGACGAGCATCAGCAAACGTATGTTCGCTCGCCTTAGGAGTTCCGTGTTCAGAAACAGCTTCAGCTGGAGAATCAGTTGCACCATGTGCCGCAACCGATGGAAGTACCTCGGACATAAGCGGGGCCGCGGACTTGACTGGTTGTACTGCGCAGTTATGGTTAGCCGGGCCGACAACTGTTGCAGGTGTCTTGATCATCTTCATGAACCAGCCTTCTGCACCATCGAGCGGGTTCGGGGAGTAGACAATGAAAACGGATAGTACAGCGAGAATAACCAGCGGTGCCCGCATGTTCCATGAAACTTCGTGAACCTCATGAGCTCCGTGAGTATCATGATCATCGCCATGGGCGTGATGTGCACTGTGATGGTTATCTGCAGGCTTCAGATGCGTGCGGCTTTCGCCGAAGAACACCAGCCAGATCTGACGACCCATATAAAATGCGGTCAACATCGCGGAAAAGAATCCGAGAACCGGAATCAGGTAGTATACTCCCCCGCCTTCAGCATTGGCGAAACCAATAGCACCGGCAAGAATTGCATCTTTACTCATGAATCCGCTGGTTAATGGAAGTCCTGCAAGAGCAAGTGTTGCAAGGGTAAAGGTTGCAAACGTCCATGGCATGTGTTTGCGCAATCCACCCATCCAGCGCATGTCCTGTTCGTGATGCATGGCATGGATGATAGCACCTGAACCGAGAAAAAGACAGGCTTTGAAAAATGCATGCGTAACAAGGTGGAAAAGAGCGGCTGAATATGCTCCAACACCAAGACCAAGAACCATGTAACCCAACTGTGATACTGTAGAGTATGCCAGAACCCTTTTGATGTCGTTCTGGGTGATTGCTATCGTTGCTGCCATAAAAGCTGTGAATGCACCGATGAAGGCAATGACGTGGAGCGCATCGGGTGTAAGCAGAACAAATATGCGGGCAACAAAATATACACCTGCTGCAACCATGGTAGCAGCATGTATCAGAGCCGAAACAGGCGTTGGACCTTCCATAGCATCAGGAAGCCAGATATGGAGAGGGAACTGCGCTGATTTGCCGACACAACCCATAAAGAGAAGAATACCTGCAGCTGTAAGCCAGGCGTTCGACATGGTAAACTTGCCTGCCGCGAGGTTGGCATAGATCTGGTCGAAGCTGAAAGTATGGAACTGTGAATACAGAATCAGAATACCAAGCCACATGCCGATATCACCGACGCGATTGGCAAGAAAGGCCTTTTTCTGAGCGTCTGCAGCACTGTCTTTTTCAAAAAAGAAGCCGATGAGCAGATATGATGAAAGACCGACAAGCTCCCAGAAGATATAGATAGAGAACAGGTTGTCTGAAAGAACAATGCCCAGCATGGAGAAGGTGAATATTCCAAGAAAAGCGAAATACCTTCCATAATTTTTGTCTCCCGCCATATACCCTGTAGAGTAAAGATGGACAAGCAAACTTATGAGAGTAACCATCGCCAGCATTATTGCTGTGAGGTTGTCGATGACGATACCCATTTTGATTTGCAGGGGACCGATTCCTGGTACCTTGCCTAAATCAATCCAGGTAAAATCCCATGCTACCTTAAATGCCGGATCATAAGTCTGTACAATAACCGTCCAGAAGATGTAGGCGGATATTGCAAATGCTGTACCAAGTATTCCAACTCCTAAAAAATCGCCTCTTCGCGGAAGCCTGCGATTAAAAAAGATAAGAATTACAAACGAGAGCAGCGGCAGCAGCAGTACGACTATTGATAACTGAATTAAACTGTGCATGTTCCTTGTGATGTTTACACGAAAAAAATTAAAATCTGAAAATTGGGCCTGATCGTCCTGTTACTCTTTCATAGTATCTATACTTGATACATCGACACTCTTGAATATTTTGAAAATATTAATGACAATGGCTAATGCTATAGCTGCTTCAGCTGCTGCAATAACAATAATAAAGAGACTGAACATTACTCCTGCTATCCCTCCATTGAACTTTGAAAATGCCAGGAAATTGATGTTTGCGGCATTAAGGATGAGTTCAACTCCCATAAGAACGACGATGGCATTTTTGCGTGTCATGACAGCAAAGAGTCCAAACCCGAACAGAAAGGCCGATATAGTCAGATAGTGATTGAGTCCTATTGGTATCAGATGCTCCATGGTATTATACACTTATGATTTTTTATTGTCCGGCTTATCGAAACGAGCAAGAAATGCTGCTCCAATAAGTGCCGCAAGCAGCAGTATGGAGACCATTTCAAACGGCAGAACATAATGTGACATAGTTTCAAAACCGATCCGCTCGACTACGCTGCCATGAAGTTGAGTTTCGGATGGCATCCAGCCGTGCGTAGTATAGAAGGTATACAGCAAGGCTCCAATAATACCAGCGACTATTAATGTTCCGGGTACGATATGGAGAACATCACTTTTAAGATCTGTATTCATGATGCTTTTCGTAAACATGACACCGAAAAGAAGAAGAACGAGAATACCGCCGACATAGACCACAACCTGGGTTACAGCAATAAAATCGGCACTCAGATACACATAAAGGGCTGCAACACCAAAAAATGTAAACAGCAGTGAAAAAGCGGAATAGATAACATTTCGCGAAAACACCACAAATGCAGCAGAAAAGACGGTGATTGCCGCAAAGAGATAGAAAATGACCGTATATGTCAGGTTACTCATAGTAATTCGAGCGCATTAAGAAGTTCACTTATTCTCCGTCCTTGTTTGTAGCATTCTCTGCAGCTTCAGCAGCCTTTTTTTCTTTTTCGGCTTGAGCTTTAGCCTGAATATCAGCCAGCTTTTTGCGTTTCCCTTCAGCTTCGAGGCGAGTGAGATTTCCAAAATGATACAGCATATTGCTGCGGTCAAACTCTGAAAAGTCGCTGACTGGTGTATGCACAAGACATTCTGTTGGACATACGGTTGTACACATACCGCAGGTCATGCATTTAGCCACATCAATATCGAAAACCGGAACCCAGAATTTTTTCTGCTGACCGTCTGAAGTTTTACCACAAACCGCCAGGTCATCCGGTGCGACCTTTATGGTGTCAATCATTATACATGATATAGGACAGGCTCTAACACACTGACCGCAGCCAATACAATCTTCAATATTGTTGTAAAGGCGATAACGTCCGTTTTTAGGTGTTGGAATAACCTCACGTGGATACTGCAGGGTAACCAGACCATCAACCTGACGGAAATAGTCGACATCATCAACACCGGCATCGCCCTTGCGATTGAGTGCATTGAAGAAATGCTTCAGGGTGATTCCCATGCCGGTTGCAATGGTGACTGCGCCGGTTTTTATATTCCTGAAATACTCACTCATAAGCTATACGTCATTTCTTTCCTGCATTGACTGTTGAAATCTTTTACGGAACATATATTTCCCAGATGGCCGTCAGCACAAAGCTGACAAAGGCAAACGGGGTCAAAACTTTCCAGCACAGATACATGAGCTGGTCAACCCTTAAACGTGGAAGAGTCCAGCGAAGCCACATCTGTACAAAAATAAAGAAGAAACCTTTCATGATAATCCAGAACGCGCCCCACACCGGCCCGTTTGTCCACTCGTTAAGAGCAAAGGATCCGATATTAGGAAGAGGTGAGTTCCAGCCTCCAAGAAACACTATTGAAATGATGGCTGACACCATAAACATGCTACCGTACTCGGCAAGGAATATAACGGCGAACTTCATGCCTGAATATTCTGTAAAATAACCAGCCACAAGCTCTGACTCAGCTTCTGGAATATCGAACGGTGCACGGTTTACCTCAGCAAGCGACGCAATAAAGTAGATAAGGAAGGGTAACCAGGCAATCGGAGAGTGAAACAGATAGAAATGTGCAAACCCGTAAGAACCAGACTGAAGCATGGTGATTTTCTGCATATCAAGAGTGCCTGCCATCATGGCTCCGCATAGCAATGCTATACCGGCAGGAATTTCGTAGCTGACAATCTGCGCCACACTTCGGACAGCTCCGTACAGTGACCATTTATTGTTTGAACCCCATCCTGCTGCAAGAATACCGACAACTTCGATAGCAACAATGCCAATGGCAAAAAAGAGACCTACATTAAGACTTGCACCAATAAAGGCAGAGCTGAAAGGCAGTACTGCGTAAGCCAGAAAGGAACCAACGAACAGGACTCCTGGGCCGATAACAAAAAGAAACTTGTCGGCTGAAGTTGGAACAATGTCTTCCTTCTGCAGAAGTTTCAGAATGTCGGCAATCGTCTGGAGGATACCCCATTTACCAACTTCCATTGGACCGAGGCGATCCTGCATGAAGGCTGATATTTTACGTTCACCATACACGCCGTAGGTAAGCGAGTAAAGCGCTATAAATACAAGGGGTATGGCGGCTAGAATAACCATGCCGAGAGGCAAACCCATTGGACTGAATCCAACAAGAGCTTCCGACCATACATTGAGACTGTTACCCATAAGTAAAGGTATGCTAAATTGCGGCAATGCTGCTAAAGTCATCGGTCAACCTCCCCGAGAACGATATCGATACTGCCGATAATGGCGACAAGATCGGGAATCAACTGACCCTTTGAAAGGTCTTTCATTGCTGATAGATTAACAAAACAGGACGAACGCGCTTTGCAACGAAGAGGTTTTGTTGATTTTCCATCGCTTTGAATATAGAAACCAAGCTCACCCCTGGGGTTCTCTGCACGAGCGTATACTTCGCCTGCTTTTGGACGAACACGTTTTGGAACTGCGGATCGTGGGTTGAATCCCTCAGAGGAAGGCATTTTATCAATGCACTGCTCGATAATTTTAAGACTTTCCTCCATTTCAAGTGCACGGACAAGGTGACGTGAAAGACAGTCGCCAATATCTGATACCTTGCCATCAGGAAGAGGTACTTTAAAATCCAGCTCTGGATAGACTGAGTAAGGATCGTTTCTTCTTAAATCCCAATCAACGCCGGAACCGCGAAGCATTGGACCAGACCAGCCGTAGTTTATGGCAACGTCTGCCGGCATGATGCCGATTCCCTTTGTACGTTTGACAAAGATTTCGTTTTCGGTGAGAAGTTTGTAGAGTTCTACGGTCTGTGGCCTGAAATAGTCGACGAATTCCTTGACTCTCTTGTTGAAGTCTGAGGGAACATCGTAGGCAAGACCACCTACCCATATATAGTTATAGAGCATTCGAGCTCCGGATGCCCATTCCAGAAGTCCAAGAATGTGCTCACGGTCACGGAAACAAAAAAGAAAGGGAGTAAATGCACCAAGATCTATTCCATAAGTTCCAATAGCAACAAGGTGAGAGGCTATTCTGTTGAGTTCGGCAACAATGACCCTGATAAACTCAACGCGGCGAGGAATTTCGACATCAAGAAGCTTTTCAACTGCAATTGCGTATGCAAATTCGCTGTTCATGCCTGCCAGGTAGTCGAGTCGGTCGGTATAGGGCACAATAGCGGGATAATCGACATTTTCACAACACTTTTCAAAACACCTGTGCAGATACCCGAGATAAGGAACTGCTTCGGTAATCACCTCGCCATCAGTCAGACACTCGAGCTTGAGAACACCGTGGGTTGAAGGATGCTGTGGACCCATGGCGAGAACCATCTGCTCGGTTGCAAGGTCCTTTTCAAGGATAACAACGTTATTGCTTTTTCGGGTAACCCTGATTGAACCCTGTCCAGCTATATCTAATTCCTGCATACGTGAGCTGCTTTTACTATTGAAAACACTGTTAGTAGGGTACCTTTATTCCGTGATAAGTCTCCTGAACCTTATAATCCTTAAGAAGCGGATATCCTTCCCAATCGTCAGGACAGAGAATTCGTCTCATATCCGGATGACCGGTAAAGAGCATGCCGAACATATCATAAGCCTCACGTTCATGCCAGTTAGCAGTATGCCATACATAGGCAACACTTGGAATTGATCCACCGCTGCGAGGACACTTGACTTTAACCGCAAGTTTATGATTGAATTGACCGAGTGATTCGATATTGCAGACAATACCAACTTTATCTTCTGCTTGAAAATCCACACCGGATAGACATGCCATATAATTGAACCGCAACTTTGGATGGTCGCGCATGAAGAGGGCAATCTCCGGCCATAGCGATATATCAATTACTTCGAAAAACGGCATGGTTTCGTTGCTGTCAAAAGCTGATAAAGCCGCACCGAATTTTTCGTGTATTATTGCGTATGCCGCAGCGCTTAGCTGAACTGACTGCGATAAAACCTTTCCTTCTTCCATCTTTACAGTATGCCTGTTTATTTAATTATGCGCTTGCTGCCTTACGCTCAAGCTCAATAACAAATTGAGGATCAACACTTTTTTCTGCCAGCTTTTTCAATGCATCCGCTCTGGACACACCGATCTGCTCCATACGAATCAACTCCTGAACCTTCATGAGTCCACCAATAAGCGATTCGGGTCTCGGCGGACAACCCGGTACATATACATCTACAGGAATAATGCGATCTACCCCTTTCAGGACATGGTATCCATGCTCCCAGTAAGGGCCGCCACAATTTGAACAACTGCCCATGGAAAGCACATAACGAGGTTCAGGCATCTGTTC
Organism: Chlorobium sp.; assembly: GCA_005843835.1. GTDB lineage: Bacteria > Bacteroidota > Chlorobiia > Chlorobiales > Chlorobiaceae > Chlorobium. The sequence goes on along the minus strand of SZXZ01000037.1, from coordinate 20,039 downwards.
GTAGAGACGAATAACCCGTTCCGCCATTTTCATGGTTACGGTACCGGCTACAATCATAAGATCAGACTGACGGGGAGAAGAGCGTGGAAAAATACCGAAACGCTCAAGATCGTAATTAGAAGCGTTGGTCGCCATCATTTCGATAGCACAGCAGGCAAGACCGAAACCCATTGGCCATAGGGAGGATAACCGGGCCCAGTTTAAAACATTGTCAACCGAGGTTACCAGCACATTATGCTTTGTTATCGCGGCATCAAGTAAACCCATAGCGTCTAATGAATTTTGTGAATAGTATTTAACCTCTTTGGGAGGCGGATGTTTCCGATGGCATTTCAGGCATTTTAGGAATATTCGGAGTAGGTCTTACCCAATCCAGATCCCCTTTTACCCATGCATAAGCAAGACCGAGCACCAATATACCTGCAAAGACCAGAGCCTCTACAAGAGCGAATACTCCAAGATGCTTGAAGACCGTTGCCCATGGATAAAGAAAAACAACCTCAACATCAAAAATGATAAAAATAAGAGCGACCACATAAAACCTGATATTGAACTTGACCCACGCACTGCCAACAGCTTCTTCGCCGCATTCGTAGGTTGAATTTTTAGCAGGGTTAGGTCTTTGGGGACGCAAAAGGCGGGCTGTCAGGTAACCACCGGCGACAAAAACTACGCCGAGGGCAAGGAAAGCAAAAACATTACCAAAATTACTCAGCGTCTGATCCATGTAAGGCCAATTTGAGTTAATCCCAGTCTGACATTAAAAAATTTTCGGTTCCTGTAAGACTCTTCTTTTCAGGTGGGCAAATATAAAAAAAATTTCCTTTGGACATAGAAAAAAACCGGCTTTTTAAGCTGTTTATTCATCTTTACTATAAAATCTACTGCCAATACGCTGAAATAGCTTCAACAATATATATGTGGCAAGCAATACGATAAGCGCAATCGCTGTCTGAGTAACTGGCCATGAGCCGGTAAGAGAAAAAAACGCCGGTCCAAGAGAAGCTATAGACAACATCCAGATGATTGGCGCCCATGCTACTCCAACCATAAAGGGGAGGCCGGTTTTCATAAACCGTTTTTTTGTGTCCAGGTCAGGAAAAAGTTTCATAATAATTTTTAAAAAAAGAGGCTTCCAATTTGTTCGGCCATTGCAGCATCAAGGGTTTTAAGTATTTCATACTCTTTTTTGAGACCTTTCATGTCCCCTCTTGAGAGATAGTACATGGCTATTTTACAATGCGGTTCTGCATGGTCCGGTTCGAGTTCAAGAGCTTTTTCAAACGCTTCCTTTGCCTTGTCCACTTCCCCAAGATCAAGATAAGCATCTCCGAGCACACAGTATATGCCAGCATATCTAGGATCAATCTCGAGTGCTTTCTTAAGTGTTTTAAGTGCTGATTCCTCCTTGCCGAGGGTGAACTGAACAAATCCAAGATGTTTGTAGGCCTGCATAAAGCCGGGGTCAAGCACGATTGTTTTTAAAAGATCGCAACCTGCTTTTCGGTAATTGCTCATTGACAGATTGGTAACCGCCCGTGCATAGAGAGCCGCCGAGTCCCGGCGTTTTATACTTATATAGCGGTCGAGCAGTTCCAGTGCTTCAGTGTTCTCCTGCTGATCAATAAGTAGGAGGGCTTTTTCGTAGAGTTTGTCCGGATTGTCCTGTTCCTGCTGAAGTGCTGTCTCCAGTTGCTCTCGTTCGTTGTCGTTTACAGCATTCAAGGGCGGAAATATTTTAAGGTTTATATTCGAGACTGTCGAAGGCCTTCTGCAAATTGTTGAGTGCCTGAAGTTCATCAAGCACCTTATCAGCCAGCCAGTGACCGAATGGTAAAGAATCGTTTATACATCGAACATACTGGGAGACAGGAAATGAGGCCGCATCAAGTTTTTTGAAAGAATCATATTCAGTCTCACTGTTATCGGCAAAAAAACCGTAAGGGAACATGACCACTCCCGCATACCCCTCCTCTTTATAATCCATCAGTGCCTTTTCAATGGTATCGGATGTCCAATCCCCTCCGGTGGAATGATTGATACAGCCTTGACGAACATCACTGAAAATATTTTGCGGGTCGGCCAGGATTTTACGTTTCATGACCTCAAAAAACTTTATAGTCTCTTCGAGTCCGGTAAATACTTTTGGCGGGTTTCCTGCACGATCTTTAACCAGTGTGCCATGGATAACCAGTACAAGCCCTATTTTACCATTTTTTTGTGAACGCACTGCGGCTGACAATTGTCCGAACAGGTAGTCGATATAAATTTGATGGAGACGTTCGTCACTCCAGAACTTGCTTAAGGTCTTTACTTTTGCAAAAGCGCTGTCTGAATAAACATCAATAACCATCTGACAAGCAATACCGCAGGAAAAAGAAGACTCCACAGGAATCATGGGTACTACAACAACTCCGTCATACGTATGCTCGAACTGCTCGAGCATGTCGTCAAGATAAGGCGGAACAAAATAATAAGCGTCAACTACGTCAATGTCGGCTTGTTCAAGCAATGGGTTTCGGCTTTCGGCAATAGATCGTGCCAATATATTTTTTTGTGCACGATTGATTGCTGCCAGTGATGAACTGTAACGGTTGAGCTTCCAGTTGATATAATGCTTTGTAGAACGGTAATCAGCAATAAAATAGATCATTGCTGTCGGTATTTTTACAATCTGACGAGTAACAACTTTGAGAATCCTTCTCGAGCTTGGCCACAAGTTTCGTACTGTAAGCTTTTCGACTTCTCCGTAAGTGGTGACAATCACGGCAAATTTTTTCCTGCTCACAATCCTGTCCACCATTTTAACTCGGCATACATCACCGTAAATCCTACAATACCACCAACAAGGGTTTGCAAAAAGTTATGGGCTTTCAGAAATATCCTCGACCACATGAGAATGGGTACGAGAACAAGCAAGCTTAGAGCAATGGTACCAAACTGCATAAAAAGCAGAGCAATTGACGACGCAAACGTAAATAAATGAATACTAATCTTCCACTGAAGGGTGATCAGGAGAATGAATATCATGTTTACGGCATTGAAAAGCAGAATACCGGTTAACAGTCTTGGAGGGAGGAGATGCTTCATGAATTCGTAACCCAAAGCGTTGACTGCAACCAACACAAGGAGTGGAAGAAAACGCTGCTCACGAAAAGTGATATTAAAATCAGAGATTTTCCCTATTTTTTTGAGACCGGAAATCAGGAGGATAGGAGCAATTGTGCTTGAAAAAAAAAGCACTATCAAGTATGATAAACTGTTTGCATCATTGCCGTATCCCTGCATCACTATAGCATAATATGCAACCGGTGCAACCACTACCGGACTTATCACCCATGAAATAAAGTTTGCAAAACGGTGTAGATCAAACTGCATGGGCATTGAGCAATAAACATAGATGAAGATTTTAGCGTAATACGCCGCAAAAGTATGTTGAAATATAGTTTTTATTAAAATTAAAACCACGTATATTCTTGTTCTGTAATGCGAGAGTGGTGAAATTGGTATACACGCTAGTCTTAGGAACTAGTGCCGTGAGGCGTGAGGGTTCGATTCCCTTCTCTCGCACGCCTTATAATGAACTATGCCAAAGTGGCGGAACTGGTAGACGCGCTGGACTCAAAATCCAGTGAGTGAATAACTCGTGTGGGTTCGATTCCCATCTTTGGTACTTCAAGAACAAGCAATCGGGACACACTCACCATGCATAGAATGTATTCCCCGTGGCGTGAAGTGTACATGCAGTCTTTTAAAGATGAAAAGCCTGCCGATGACACTGGAAAATCAGTTTTCGCCGACCTCCCTCCCGAAGATGATGAGAAGCGATTTGTGCTCTACCGGGCAAAAAAATGCTTTATCATCATGAACCTTTACCCTTACAATTGTGGACACCTGATGGTGATTCCCTATTTGCAGACTCCGGATTTTTCTGATCTTGATCAGGAGACCAAGCTTGAGGTTATGGAGCTTACTGATCTTTCGATAAAAGCACTTAAACTAACTTTGAGACCCCAGGGGTTTAATGTGGGCGCGAATCTCGGCAGGGTTGCGGGTGGGAGCGTTGATACCCACATTCATTTCCATATCGTTCCCCGCTGGGAAGGTGACACGAATTTTATGCCTGTGCTTGCAGATGCTAAAGTGCTCAGCAATGATATGCACTCAACCTATACCAATCTGAAAAAGGCTTTTGCTGACCTCACAGGGGCTCAAGAGTAATACTCTCTTCTCTGCGGAATGGAAACAGCTCAATGCCCCATAAGTAACTCTAGGGAATTTACCCCTTATATTCAGGTACCCGATCGTTTTGAGGGTATCGGAAATACTCATTGGAATATTGTTTGTTCTTCCGTTTCAGGGTTACTTATGCTTAACCCGCGACCTGACCCTTCCGAAATTGCGTTGCATTACCGAGGTGCGAAGTATGATCCATTTCTGCACGCAGGAAACACAACCTCCTGGAGAGATAGGGCTTATATTGCTGCAAGAGCACTGCTCCTGTCTTATAGAGCGCACCTTATCCTGAAAGACATTGCAAAGCCGTTACAGAAAACTACGATTCTTGAAATAGGGTGTTCAACGGGAGAGCTCCTCAACTTTTTTCATAGCAGTTCGGGTATACCTCTTGAGAATATCAGGGGTGTTGAACCTGATACTGATGCTGCTGCTTATGCAAGAGAATCTTTCGGGCTGAACATCAGTCCTTCAATCGATGATGCCGGAATGGATGGAAAGCAATTTGACCGGATTGTGCTATGGCATTCTCTTGAACATATTCATGCTATAAACGATGCCCTTTTGTATGCTGAAAAGCTGCTTGAGCCGGATGGTGAGATTATTATTGCATTACCTAACCCTGCCGGTTCAGATGCCAGGTATTATCGGAAAAACTGGGTAGCGTATGACGCACCTCGACATCTCTATCATTTTGTGCCGGAAACCCTTGCAAAACTGCTCGCTTTACATAGGCTGAGGGTCATTAAAAAGATGCCCTACCTTCCAGATCTCCTGTACAATACTTTTCACAGTGAAGTACTTTTATGCGAAAGGAAAAACCTGCCTTTTCAAGTCAAGAGATTTTTTAAGCTTTTCTGGAGGATTTCGGTATTTGCCGCCAAAGGATTTTTTTCGCCTTTGACGGCATCAAGCCTGGTTTATTTTGTTAAAAAACAGGGCTGAGGGTGGTGTGAACAGAGGTTTGTGTGATTATGATTTTCCTGATGATACTGTCTGGACGCGACCGAGAGCTTTCTCGAGCTGAACACTTGCTACCAGATAGTCGTAAACAGCTTGCAGGTAGTTAGTTTTTGCTTTATTAAGCTGAAGCTCGGCATCCGTCAGCTCCAGGCGTGAACCAATTCCTTCTTTAAAGCGAAGTAACGATATTTTATAGCTACGTTCAGCGACGCTGATGGTTTTTGTCTGTACGTCAATTCTTTTCTGTGATTCCCTGAAGTTTAATAGTCTGACCTCAACCTCGGCCCTTATGTTGGCTTTGAGATCCTCTACTCTGGTTCTGGTCTGCATCTGCGTTATTTTTGCCTGCTCTATCTGAGAACTGGATCGGTAGCCGGTAAATAGAGGAAGTGAAACCTGCAGACCTACAGAGGAAGAGACCGGCCAGCGTGAATCGGCTGTCTTTATATTGTCGTTAAATGCGGTCTGCGATTCAAGCTGACCGAAAGCGCTGATAACCGGATACCTTTCGGCTCGGGCGGCATTAAGTTTTTCACCTTCAGCCTGAACCTGAAGATCGAGCTGCCTGAGGTCAGGGCGTAAATCCATTGCTTCGTGGTATGCTGCTGCTATATCCTGCGGATAGCTGGCAGAGGATAGTTCGAGTTTTCCTGTAAGCACAATACTGCTGTCTGCCGGGATACCGATGGCGTTTTTGAGCCTGGTCATGGTTGTGGCCACCCGGTTTTCGGCCTGGATAAGATCGGGCCGTAGATTTTCAACAGAGAGGTATGCTTTAAGGGTGTCGATATCAGCGGCTACACCCTGGCGAAACATGGATGCAGTATCTTTTTTGGATTGATCCCAACGGGCTATGCTCTGCTGGATCAACTTTAACTGATCCTTTGAGATGAGGGCATCGAAGTAGGATAGTTTAATGTCTGCAATAACGTTTGCTTCTGCGTTTCGGTAGGCCTCATTGCTTATTTTTCGAACAATGCCGGCAGCTTTTATTCCTGCAAAGGCTGAACCATTAAATATTGCCTGCCTAAGGTTAATGGTAGCTGTTGCTGCGTTGTCGGCGCTTATAGTAATAGGAATAAATGATGATCCGTTACCACCTGAAAATATATCAGGGAAAAAAAGTACCGATGGCTTGAGCGAACGGGTATAGGTAAGATCAGTTGAAACCTGAGGGAGGACAAGAGCCCAGGTTTCCCGGATTTTTTGTGCGGTAATATCACGATCGAACTTTGCAATTTCAAGCGTACGGCTTCTTTCAAGCCCGATACGGACGGCGTCGTCAAGTGTCAGGGAGATTTCACCTGAAACTTGGGCAGCCTGCAAACCAGACAATGGTGCTGAAATAAGAAGGAACTGCAGTATGACGAAAAGTATCGACCTGAACCTGTTCATAAAAAAGTTTGTCTTGATGAAATAAAAATTATCAGCAACTGACCTCAAAAATGACTTTCTAAATATAAAAGAGTTCATTGCTCCATTGCAATCATGATGGTCGGTAGCGTTCACTCCATAACAGGGAGAGACGTTCCTTTATATACTTTTCACGCCCTTCTTCTCCAGGGCGGTAATATGCCTTAGGGTTTATACCTTCGGGGAAATATTGCTGCTGAACAAAGTTTCCTTTGTAACTATGAGGGTATTGATATCCTTCACCATAGCCTTCATCTTTCATAAGTTTAGTCGGAGCATTGCGCAAATGCAGGGGAACCCTGAGGTCCTGCATGGATTTTGCTTCGCTCATGGCTTCGTTGATTCCCTGATAGCTTGCATTTGATTTTGGCGCTGAGGCAAGATAGGTTACTGCCTGGGCCAGATTAATTCGTACCTCAGGCATGCCGATCAGTTCTACAGCATGAAAAACTGACACAGCAAGGGTTATTGCATAAGGATCGGCATTGCCGATATCTTCGCCGGCAAAAATAACCATCCGGCGAGCTATAAATTTTGGGTCTTCTCCACCTTGAAGCATACGTGCCAGCCAAAAAAGAGCAGCATCGGGATCTGAGCCACGCATTGATTTGATAAAGGCGGAAATAATGTCGTAGTGGCTGTCGCCTCCCTTATCGTAAAGAGGTGCGCTGTGCTGCAGAGCATGTTCGAGCACTTCCCTTGCAAGCACGATTTCGTGTGCATCTGCAGGCAGGAGAGCGATGGCTGCCTCAATGGCGTTCAGGGCTTTGCGAGCATCGCCTCCGGAAAATTCAATAAGGAAATCCAGATCGGGAATTGTAATTGAGAGAGCATTGAACATTCGATCTTCAAGTAATGCGCGCTTAATAACCGATTCGATTTCTTCAGGGGCAAGGGGTTTAAGAATGTAAACCTGCATTCTGCTCAACAATGCGCCGTTGACCTCAAAAGAGGGGTTTTCGGTTGTAGCACCTATAAGTACTATAAGCCCCTGTTCAATGGCATGCAAGAGGGTATCTTGCTGGGATTTGCTAAAACGATGAATTTCGTCGATAAACAGAATTGTCCGGTGACCTGCACGTCTTGATTTTTCGGCATTTTCGAGTGCTTTACGTACATCTTTAACCCCGGAATCAATTGCTGACAGCTGTTCGAACCGATAGTTCAGCGAAGATGCGCAAATTTCAGCGAGAGTGGTTTTTCCGGATCCTGGAGGTCCCCAGAATATCATTGACGGCATCTGATTGCCTGCCAGAAATTTGCGAAGGGGGCCATCAGGGCCAACGAGATGCTGCTGGCCGGCCATGTCGTCAAGGGTACGAGGTCGAACCCGTTCTGCAAAAGGCTGAAAATAATCAGCTCTTTCCGGAGAACCGGAAAAGCCGAAAAGATCAGACTGTGAGCTAGGGGCGTCAGGCATTTAAAATCCGTTTTCGTGAAGCCATCCCTCATCAATCCTGGAATCTGCCTGGACTGAAGAGGAGCGGGTTTCAAGCTGCCTGGCAACATATTTGCCAAGAATGTCAAACTCGAGATTTACCTTGCTTCCCTGTTGTAATGCATGAAGGGTGGTATGGGCAAATGTATAGGGTATAATGGCAACCGCAAATCGCAATGCTTCGAGCTTTGCAACAGTAAGGCTTATTCCGTCGATAGTGATGGATCCGGCCGAAACAATAAAGGGGCTGAAAACATCGGGAAAAAAAACCCAAATTTCGCGGCTTGAACCTAACTGCCGGATTTCATGAACCTTTGCAGCACAATCAACATGACCAAGCACAAAATGACCGCCAAGGCGATCCATAGGCCGAACAGCCCGTTCAAGATTTACCTGTGAACCGACCTGAAAAGAACCAAGAGTTGTTTTGGAAAGTGTCTCTTCGACAGTGTCAACTTCAAACCACCCTTCGCCAACGGCTACAACCGTCTGGCAGGCGCCGTTCAGGCTCACGCTCTCATCAATTGACAGGGTTGTGAACTCTGGCGAATTCCGGTAGCTTACCCTGAGCCGCAAACCGCCATTCTGGCCCTTAACTCCACTCACCCGGCCAACATCCTTGATTATTCCGGTAAACATAGCATAGCGTTTCTCTTATAAAAACCGAGCGGTGTCATGATTAGATTTACAACCATTATTGTATTGTAATATATAACCCTTAACGGTAGACAACAAACCCGGCTGCAGGTACATTGATCTGAACGGCAGATCCATAAATTGGCATTACTGCGGTTCTGCTGCCGAGCTGACGTTCATCGGTCGAAAATATACATTGCATTGTGCAGTTCTCTCCTGAATGAATAACGCTATCGACGATAATCCAAAGGGTATGATCGAGTTCGGTATCGGTATTAATTGCGCAAAGACATTCTGATCCTGCAAAAATCCGCGACCAGCCAATGACCCAGTGCAGTTCGCCATTGATTGGCTGAGGATAGTAGAAATCGTTTTCAAGACCACTTTCTGAAACCTGACGAAGGTATTGCCGACCGCGACGCAAGGCGATGTTTTCATGACGAACACGGGTCAGGTCTTGTAAAAAGCGGTAAATATTGCTCTCCTCATTGAAGAAATGTTTCCCTGCACTTTGGAAGGAGCCGAACTTGCCGCCAAACATGCACTCGCGGAGAAATACATCGCTGTAAGAGTTGTCATCAGTTCGCTGGTCAGCACCATTAAAAGCCTGTTCGGTTCCGTAATAAATGCACGGAACGCCTGCAGATATAAGGTTAAGACCAAGTGCGGCGGGGAGTAGCCGAATGCTGCGTGCATCGTCGCCACAAAAACGGAATTTGTGGTTTACACCTACCTGGTCGTGGTCGTCCAGCATGGTGACAATATGTTTTGAATACCATTGATGGTTACGCCTGCTGTCGAGGATGCTGTTGCGAAAAAGATCAAAGTATCCTTCCTGTTCTTCAGTATCAGGATTTCCTGGACTTCTCCAGCCTTTTACGAGAAATTCAAGCTTGTCGGGGATATCATCGATACCAAGCGCAGCATCAAGGCCTGTAGTATCAAGAATCGTGGTTGCATAGGAACGCCCGCCTGTTATTTCGCCTATAATTGTGAAATTTTCCTTACCTATGGATTCGGCAAATTCGTGGATGGAGGTAGCGAAAAAACGAACTGCACCAGGTTCCATGTGTTTGACGGTATCTAGCCGAAAACCGTCAATATCGGCAAACGCAATCCAGAACCGATAGACATCGGTGAGATAACGAAGTGCCGGTGAAACCCTGAACTCCGTAACACGCCGTTCCATATCCTGTAAGACGAGAGGGTCGCGAGGGGCATCGCCATGGTTAATATCCTTAAGGGAGCAAAAATCTCCATCGAGAAACTCGGGAAACGAATCCCACTGCCTTATTTCACCACGGCGTGTCCATGTATCGGGTGATTGCAGCTCTTCAGGCCATATTGCCCCATCAGGCCATGCACCGATTTCAAAACTAGCTGGTGCTTCACTGAAAGGAATTGTTCCTGCCTCACCGCTTGTTAAGCGATAGCCGCTTACCGGCCAAGATTCTCCCTGAAAATAAAAGTAGCGTTGATTGCCCTCGTAAGAGAAAACATCACCGGCATGATTGATAATGATATCAAGAATCACCCTGATTCCCCTTTCGTGAGCAGCCTTAACAAAATCTTTAAGTTCATCCCTTGTGCCGAAATGCGGATCGACATCAAGAAAGTTCTGGATTCCATAACCATGGTAATCATGACTGCCGGTAACCTGCCTGAAAACAGGGCTGACCCAGATTGCTGTGACGCCGAGACGTCCTAGATATCCGAGTTTTTCTTTTAATCCGGCGATCGTGCCGCCGCACCATGTCTTTCCGGCTTCGAACCATGCCTGCCGATCAGTGGTGCAGCTGTCTGTCTGCGAGTTAAACAGCGGTGTAGTGCGTTTTTCCTGCTGACCAGTCACTGGTTTACCCTCTGAATCGGAAAATCCACCATACTCTGTTCCATCTGAAAAGCGGTCAAGCAAAAGAAAATAAAGCACTTCATCCGACCATGATGCCGGTGACGGATAAAAATGCCTGTTTTCGACTAAAGCTTTAAAATTGATATCGCTAAGCCGACGCTCAATTGAGGGACTTGGATTATCCAATGGTTTTGCAGACATGGAAACAATAATTTTTTTGTTAAACCGTCAACATAATTGCCGGGTGGACAATAAATAAAGGTAACCAATGATTGCTTATACAAGAGCTTTGAGGGCTTCGGCATAGTTAGGTTCATCAACAATTTCTGCAACCTGCTGGGTATGGCGCACGATTCCATCAGCATCAATAATAACAATTGCTCTGGAAAGAAGTCCTTTGAGTGGGCCGGTAGTGATAGTTACTCCATAATCTTTCCCGAATTCAGGAGAACGAAATACTGATAGGGAAACAACATTTTTTAACCCTTCTGCCTCACAGAAACGGCTATGGGCAAAAGGCAGATCAGCGGAAATACAGAGTACAACAGTGTTGTCGAGTGATGAGGCTTCCTGGTTGAAGCGACGTACAGATGAAGCGCATACGGCAGTATCAAGACTTGGAAAGATGTTAAGTACCAGTCGTTTACCTGCAAAATCGGCAGGTCCGGCCTCTGAGAGATCAGTTTTAACCAGACAAAAAAAAGGAGCTTCTGAACCTTTTGCAGGAAGAGAGCCAACTGTTTCGATTGGGTTGCCCTTTAAGGTGATTTGTGCCATAAAAATTAGGGATTATTTGTTATTAAAAAATAACTGCTGTTTAGAAAAGGCCTGATGCGGTAAGAGCTAACAGACGAGGTAATCGACTCATTTCAACATCAAACCTGCTGAAGGAGTTCAGCAAAAGAACAATATTAACAATGCTTTAAAAATTTACTGTAGTCCGCATGAATGTGGAATCTTCTGTATCCGGTACTACCTGAAAATACCCATTCAACGATATTACCTGCAAGGAATAGTCGAACAAATCGGAAAGTGATTTGGATGTCAAAACATCGACTTTGTTACCATCGTTGACAATTCGGCCTTCTTTTATCAACACCACTCTTTGAATTTCGGGAGGAATTTCGTGAATATGATGCGTAACCAGGATTACTGTTTTTCCTGATTTCAAAAGTTGACGAAGGGTTTCGATGTACTGAAACGTTGAGCGAAGATCAAGGCCGGTGGTCGGTTCGTCCAGCAGGAGTGCTTCAGGATTGTTTATGAGTGCCCGACCCAGAAGGCATCGACGCTGCTGTCCTGTTGACATGGCACCAAAAGCACGATGTTTCAATGCTCCGATGCCTAGATTTTCCATGATTGCTTCAGCTTTTTGAAGGTCAGCAGTACTGAACTGCTGGTTTTGCCAAGTATCAATACTTGCATATATACCGGATAAAATCACCTGGATGCCGCCGGCGCCTGAAAGGTAATTGTGTTGTAAATCGTGGGAAACAATGCCGAGACGGGTGCGCAGATCCCATACGTTCCATTGCTCTTTGCCAAAAATCCTTATATGGCTGCCAGGATCTGCAACAGGATAAAGATCGCGCGACAGTAGTTTCATCAGAGTGGTCTTGCCTGAGCCGTTTGGCCCTATGATGGCAATACTGGAGCCTGCTTCAAGTGTGAGTGAAAAGTCCCTGAAAACACAGGAGCTGCCACAATAAGCTGTTACACGATGAATGTCGATGACCGCGTAGTGAAGATGATGATCCATTATTTCCAGAGACCGCTACCATGTGCAGCACTGTACCGACCAGCACCGAAAAAGAAAACTGCCAGTGAGCCAAATAAATAAAGTACTTGCAGTTCAAGGGCGTATCCACCGTGTGCCGACACGGAAAAAAGTTCTTTTGTATGAACAAGATATACGGCCATTACCATGACAAATGCCAGCAGTAAAGCCGCAGGTCGGGTGTAGAGACCCAGCACCATAAACAGAGGTGCAAGAAGCTCACCAACCAGAATACCATGCGAAAGATATCCGGGTAACCTCGCGTTCTGAAGCATCGGCGTGATAAACCCATACCCGTGCTGAAGTTTGTTGAGACCGTGAAATAACATCATGGAGCCAACTGAAACCCGAAGAAGCAACTTTCCAAGATCAGGGTTATTGATAAGACGGTCCAGCATAAACAACCTCCTTTTTGTGTGTTTTTTTACCATCTTACAGCAGTTGCATGTAATATCATCCTTCTATAGCCTCCAGGTCGCAAAAACTCTTTTTTATGCCTCAACATAAGCCTCCAGCAGTATGTCTCTCCCGAAATACCGGGGTTTTTCAAATCGCAGATTCACTGCCTGATCAGGCAGACTGATGCCTAAAGGCGCGAAAGCGCTTAAACCGTCTCCACCGAAGAGCTTTGGAGCTATAAACATATATATTTTATCAACAAGCTTTTCGCGAATAAACGAAGCTGACAATCTGTTGCCTCCTTCCACCATTACTGAAAGAATCCGGCGCTTGTGAAGCTCATGAAGCACTTCTTTTAGATCGAGTTCTCCCGCATGCTCTTTGACAAATAAGACGGTCACTCCTTTTTGCCTTAACTCTTCAACTTTCGGTAAATCAGACCATGAGGACGAAGCAAAAAGAATAGTTTCAGCCTCAGACCCGAAAATTTTAGCGTTCAACGGCAGACTTAACTTGCGATCTAAAACAACCCTAAGAGGATGTCTGCCTTTACAGTGCCGGACGGTAAGAAGTGCGTCGTCAACCCGTATTGTTGCTTCACCGATGATGACTGCATCGTAGATGCTGCGAAGGCGGTGAACCTCAGTCCTTGCCTCTTCACCGGTTATCCATCGGGATGCACCAAGAGAGGTTGCAATTTTTCCATCGAGGGTTTGAGCAAGTTTAAGTGTTACCAGTGGCAACCCGGCAGTATGACTTTTTATAAATGCTTCATTCAGTTTCATGCTCTCAGCTTCAAGAACACCTTCGGTTACCTCAATGCCTGCATCACGAAGCTTTGCGATACCTTTTCCTGCGACGGCATCATGGGGGTCACGGCACCCGACAACAACACGGGATATACCTTCTGCAATAATGAGGTCACTGCATGGAGGGGTTTTTCCAAAATGGGAACAGGGTTCCAAATTGACATATAACGTTGAATGGCGAAGTAATCCCTTGTCGGACACAGATGCAATGGCATTGACTTCAGCATGAGGGCCGCCAAATTTTTCGTGATAGCCTTGACCGATGATTTCACCATTATGTACAATAACCGAACCTACCATCGGGTTAGGACTTACACTGCCAGCACCTTTTAAGGCAAGTTCGAGACAGCGCCTCATAAACAGAACTTCATCACTGTTCGGCATTGTCGCTCCTATTGGTTATGTGCCATGTTGACCTGTACCAGCTTAATACCCGAAAGCCTGAGGAGCTCGTCAATATTTTCGATTTTATAGGGTTTATCGTAATAAATTGTTTTTATACCCACATTAATAAGCACTTTCAGGCAATGAATACAAGGGCTGGCCGTAATGTATATATCGGAATCCTTAATTGAGACACCATGTTTTGCCGCCTGGGCAATAGCATTGATTTCAGCATGAATAGTATTGACGCAATTTTCTTCGACGGTGCCGTCAGGATGGGTGCTGCGATAAATACGACAGTTGCTGTCGTTGCAGTGAGGTAATCCGGCTGGTGCGCCATTATATCCTGTAGAAAGAATACTGTGGTCCCGGACAATGACTGAGCCGATATGACCACGGGTACAGGTAGCCCTGCGAGAGATGAGATGTGCGACACTCATAAAATATTCATGCCATCCAAGCCGCTTTTCAACCTCTGAATGTTCATGTTTTTCATCTCCGGTGCAGCTGCATCCCGTCTTTGTTTCTTCTGGCATGGCCATATTTTTTAATACATTATGAAAAATATATACGCTCTTAAAATAGAGAAAAAGAACGGGCTCATGCAACGCATTAGTCAATCATGATACACAATTATTTTACTCTCTACCATGCTGCCATGGAATTGCACGAACGACTTGCGGGAGGTTGTCTGATAGAGATTTATTCGACGTTGAAAAATGAACTCACTCTTAGCTTTATTTGTCAGGACAGCCGGCATCTCAATATTGTCGTGGTCACCCATACTCCCCTTTTTTCTCTCTCCACGAAGGAACATAATCACAATAAACCACGCAATTCGGCTGATCTGATGATCGAAACCTGCAATCAAAGGGTTTCATCAGTCAGGATATCGCCGTATGACCGGGAAATACAAATTTTGCTTGCTGATAACGCCATCATTGTCCTGCAGTTATTTGGTTCAAAAACTAACGTGATTCTTGTCAGGGAAAACAGAATTACTGATGCCTTCAAGCAAAAAAACTCTTTAGAAGGATTGCACTTTCAGAGCGACAACAACTCGTTTAGTGTTTTGAGAGAGCTTGAAGCTCTTACTATGAACAAAACCAGGTTTTGTGAACGACTCACATCTGGAGATGTAGAGACTCTTCCCGAAAAACTAGCGTCAGTCCTTCCGGGTTTTGATAGTGCCCTTGTTAAGGAAGTGATGAAAAGATGGAACCGAGAGACCGGTAATGAAGGTCTCTTTATAGCTTTTCAATCTGTGTTTTACGAAATACTTGACCCTGAAGCTGCGGTCTATGAAAATGAACATGGTCAACCGGTATTTTCTCTTTTGCACGGAGCAGCCGAACGCACACATGTATTTGATTCTGTTCTTGAGGGACTCACTGATTACAGTATAAAAATGTGGCAGTTTCTTGATACTAAAGAGACGCTGAAAGTTCTTCGCTTAAAACTTGAGCGTGAGTTAGCAAAAAAGAAAAAAGCGCTTGATAGCTTCAATCCCGAATTGATCGCAGAATTTGCCCGTAACTATGAGACTTTTGGACATCTGCTCATGTCGTCACTTTATGAACCCAGAATCAACCGGCAGAGCATCACTGTAAAAAATATTTTTGAACCTGGTGCTCATGATGTAACTATCAGGCTTAAGGAAGCGCTTTCGATTCAAAAAAATGCAGAAGAATATTTTTTAAAAGCTTCAAAAACGAAAAGAAAACTCAAGGCAATGCTCGAAAGAAATTCCAGACTTGTGAACGAAAAAAACAAGCTGGCAGAAATAATTGCCTCAACAGAAAATATTGCTACACCCAAAGAAGCTCGTAAATTTGTAGAAAGCCATGCAGGCATTCTTAATACTTCCAAAACTCTGCCTGCGAAAAATAGGAGTTCGGCTTTACCATTCAGAACGGTTAAAATATCGACATCTGCTACGTTGTTTATTGGTAAAAATGCAGCGAACAACGACCTGTTAACCTTTACCTATGCACGACCGAATGATATCTGGCTGCATGCGCGAGGAGCAGCAGGTTCTCACTGCATTCTGAAAGGAGTGAGCATGAACCAGTTGAATGAAATCACTCAAGCCGCTGAAATTGCCGCATGGAATTCTGCCGCTAAACATTCTGAACTTGTGCCGGTGATATATACTTTGAAAAAATATGTGAGGCACGGTAAAAATCTTCCTGCCGGTCAGGTTATTGTTGAACGTGAAGAGGTTCTGATTGTGAAACCTGTCCGACCTCTGAGCGTGCTAGAATAACAGCATGCAAAAGAGCGATCTCAAAGGCTGCTCGTTTGTAATGGAGTACCGAAAACTTCGTCCATAGTCTTGCTCTCGGGTAAAACATAGACCATTCCCCCGAAGGTCTTAAAGGATGGACTTACAATTTTTGTATAAAATTTCTTGGGTACATTTATACACCCCCACGAAATACGATGTTCTTTTGGGTCGGGAGATTTCAGACGTTGAAGGCGACGTTCTTTCGGATTATTGGTTACAACGGCATGAATAGCAATGCCCATGTCGTAGTCAACCCAAAGTACTTCCTCGCCATGCGAATTTTTACCAAGACGGGCCTTAAATCTGCCGGCGGGTGTTGTGCGCTCTTCCGGTGGAATTTCTGAAAGTTTTTTTTCTCCAGTGCCCGCAACATAATCGTCACCTACTGCTACACCGAGAAGTGCTGGAGCACCGCCTAGATTTTTACCTTCTCTTTGATAAACAAACAATTTAGCCCGTTTTTTATCAAGAATTATGAACGGCATATCCTGATTATCTTTTGAGCTGACTATCCCTTTTACAAATTCCCGAACATCTTCAGGCACTTGTATTAAGGATACATACGCTGGAGAAGCTTTTCCTGCGGCCCCCTTTTTGCCCTTCGCTTCTGCATGATTGAAACTGAGAACAACGAGTCCGGCGATAATAACAACCTTGTACAACCATGTCAAGCAAAAACGATTAATACGTCTCATCTCTATGAATAAATATGTTTTACTACTTTTTTTGGTTATTCCGCAGTAACTAGGGAGCGGAACTACTTAAGGGTATTATAATAAAATACTTTTTTCCTTTAATCGGTTCCTTAGTGATGAAGATTTCAGGAAAAATAACAATTATAACAAATATTATGCAGTCTCCGGAAGCACATACACTACCCCTTGTCGCCTTGTAAACAAAGGACTGATGACTGAAGAATAAAAATTAGTCGGCACATTAATACATCCAAATGAGATGCGATGATCTTTAGGGTTTTGAGACTGCAGGCGCTCAAGTCGATGGTCTTTAGGATTACCGGTAACAACACCATGAATAGCAATGGCCATATCGTAGTCAACCCATAAAACCTCCTCACCATGCGAATTTTTACCAAGACGGGCAATAAATCTGCCGGCAGGAGTCGTGCGATCTTTGAACGGGATTTCTGATAGCTGTTTTTGTCCGGTGCCGGGAACATAATTGTCGCCGATTGCTATACCGAGAAGTGCAGGTGCTGAGCCGAGATTTTTTCCATCTTTTTGAAAAACAAAAATTTTAGCCCGCTTTTTATCAAGAATTACAAACGGCATATCCTGATTGTCTTTCGAATTGACTATCCAATCGGCGTGTCCCTGAACCTCATCAGAAGCATTTTCAGGAATTAGGGTAACCTTGCAGACATTTTCATTTGAAATGGAATTTTTAGAACAAAGCACCAAAATATTGCAGACGTTTTCTTGAGTAATTGCAGATTGATGATTACATACTAAAACTCCAAGGATAAGCATGCCTCCAATAATCCATGCCTGAACAACTCGATTCGTGCTGAGGTTTTTATTGTTGAGTAGGGTCAAAATATTTTTGGTAATCATTGCCTTCCTCAAATCAACTGAAATATGGAATACGTGCTACTGATTTATATTTCTATATCTTAATGAATTACCTCTTAATAGAAGATTAAAGAAAACCTAAAAAATGCTTAAAAAATTAAACTGTTATCCATATAATAAATGGATATTGTGCAGTAGTTTATATCATTCGTCGAATCGCTGAACATATCTTATAACAATTGAGTCCAAATTAAAGGTGGGCTTTTTTCAAGAGCCAACTCGCAATCGATCAACAGTCTTTAAATATTTATAAATTGTTTTAGCTAAAACGATTGTTCTAAATTAACCCTGGTAATAAGAAATCATTAAAAAGCAATCCAATCTCCCTATGGAAACCTATAAACTTGTTTTGCCAGAACATCTGAACCATTATGGATTTCTGTTTGGTGGCAACCTTTTAAAATGGATCGATGAGGTAAGTTATATTGCCGTATCTCTGGATTATCCCGGTTGTAACTTTGTAACGGTTGGTATGGATAAGGTGGAATTCAAAAAAAGTATACGTGGCGGATCTATCCTTTGTTTTGTAACTGCAAAGAGCAAAATCGGACATACTTCCATTGAGTATACGGTCCATGTTTATAAAAAAAGTATTGAGACCGGTGAAAGGATACTGGCATTCAGTACAAATATCACCTTTGTATGTCTTGATGAAAAGGGTGTTAAAAAAGAGCTTTGTTGCGGGTATAAAAAATCAGGAACAGATAATAACTGCCACTGAACAGATACTATGCCTGTTCGTTCTATTATCGGGAGGTATTAAATACTGCGCTGGTCAGACTGATAATAAGGCTGATACCGATACACGCCATAACAGCATTGGCCAGCCACATTGAAACCATAGGATCAAGCAAGCCACGTTCGGCAATTTTTTCTCCGGAAATCATAAGCATCCAATAGAGTACAAAAAAGAGCAAGGACATGCTTGCGCCGACTCCAAACCCGCCTCGTCTCGCAAGGACACCAAGAGGGGCGCCTACAAGCACAAATACAAAACAGGCCATTGACAGAGAAAATTTTTTATGGTATGCCGCCATGTATTTGTTATACATGTTTGTGTTTGATTCGATGCTTTTTAAGTCGGTGTCTAAGGTACTGATCTGGCGATCAACATATTCTTCTGCAACAGCTTCCGAAACAGGTTTTTTGTTGCCCGTGGTCTGATAACGTAGGTCAACACTTGCAGGTTGACGTTCACCAATAATGCGTTCCAGAGATTCAAGTGGTCTGAGAGTTCTTTGTTCGGCAGCTGTAATTCTTTTTTTGAATTCGTCTACAATAACAAGAAGTTCCTTTGCTGAAAGCTCGCCGTCGCCTGAACGCATGCGGCTTGTGGAACTGCGTGAAAATCCAAACCCGCTTGATTCAAAAACAAAGCGATGCTTTTTAAAGCTCATATTACGATATGCCTTGTGATCAGGTTGGCTGATTTCATGAATTTCACCGTTAAAAAGTGTCATGACCAGATACTGATAATCGTGCGAAAATTCGATAGTACCCTTTTCGGCTGTCACCATAGCGCTATTATCAGACCTGGATGTATCGTAAATAATAATACCCTTGATCTCTTTGGTGCGCGCATCTGACTGTCTGACAAAAATGGAATAACCGTCCACAAGGGTTGAAAAAGCATTTTCAGTCAATCCGAACGCTGGTTTTGCTCTTGCAATATCAACCATCAGCGATTTTGCATAAAAGTTCGCTTGGGGTAACACAACATTATTGAAACGCTCTACCAGAGCGGAAAGAAACAGGCCTGCAATGAGTACCGGAATCATGACACGATAAAGAGATATGCCTGATGCTCTTAAAACGGTCATTTCAGATGTAGTGGTAAGTGCTCCGAAAGCCATGACCACCGCAATGAGTACTGCCATTGGCGCAGCAAGTCCAACCATCCATGCGGATTGAAGAACAATCAGTTCTACTATAGCGGAAACCTCGATACCCCTGCCAACAAATCGATCGGCAAATGTGGCAAAAAACTGCAGGATGAGAACAAAGATAATAGTGATAAATGCAAACAGGAACGGCCCGAGATGTGATTTCAGAATATACCGGTCAATAATTTTCATCAGGGCGCTTATCTCTTCTTTTTATTATTTCTTATCAGTCAGGCAAAAACAATAAGTCCTACAACGTTCTTTGTAGTCCCGTCTTCATTTCCGCTGCAACATCAAGCATACTGCCAACCTGTTGCTCCTGTGTTGTTTATCGTAAAGCGAACGCCGAATTAGTTCGAATGACTCATTGGCT
>SZXZ01000065.1 GCA_005843835.1 Chlorobium sp. | reverse complement strand
CCAGCATGGAAAAAGCGCAGTAGTGTTGCTGGATGTCGGTCATTATCAGTCAATGGTATCAAGTATAGAAAAGTTCAGTACGATGGTTAAAAATCTGTCACCAAACATTTATAAACCGTAATTGACTATTTTATCTTTACAAAAGGGGAAATGGATGTAATTTCCCTTCAGATTATCTGATGTAGTGTTTAAATAAAAAGTTCAGTTTTCCCCCAACGAAACAAATGAACTGTAACCAGAACCAATGCCACGAAAAACTCTGACATCCGAGGTTATATCTTCATCGCGACCTCTATTCCATGCAACATGGAACCATCTCCGTCGTTACATGCGTCCATTATCTTATGTAACTACGTTGCTGATGCTCTCAGCGTTCCTGCATCCTGTCTCGTTGCGATCTCAGACAACAGACGATTCTCTCCGCTTTCCAGTTCCCATTAACTCCTATATTTTAAAAGAGGTTGGCGCTTCGACAATTCTTATGGCAAAAGATGTCGACAGGCAGGTTTCACCCGCAAGCCTTACAAAAATTCTGACCTGCACCATTGCGATCGAAAGCGGCAGACTTGAGCAGGACGTGTTGATTACTAAAGAATCGACCTTAGTCGAACCCTCCAAAGCAGGGTTTAAACCAGGCGAAAAAATCAAGCTGATTGATCTGGTTAAGGCGGCAATGGTCAATTCAAGCAATGACGCGGCATTTGCCATAGCCATATTTCTTTCCGGAAATGTCGATTCATTTGTCGCCACCATGAATGCAAAGGCAAAAATGATCGGGATGAATAACTCACGGTTTACAAATCCGGCGGGTTTTGATAAAGGTATATATACAGGTAATACTTCTACCGCAGCTGATCTTTTACGTCTTACCGAATATGCCGTTAAGAACCAAAAATTCAATGAAATAGCTCACCTCGATAAAGCTGTTTTCACCGAGGAAACCACACACAAAGTCTATTGTCTGAAAACGCACAACAAGCTTCTCGATAAATACCCGTATGCTGTAGGAATAAAAACCGGCTATACCACAAAAGCCGGAGGGTGCCTTATTGCCAGAGCCATCAAAAACAATAAGGATATTCTTCTGGTAATGCTTAACGCCAAAACTGACCGCTGGAATTTAGCAGCTAATATGTTTGACATTGCTTTTGTGGGAGGCAAACCTGACCCCGCATGGATAGTAAAAACTTCACAGGACGATACAGCCCGAACTATAGTTCCCCGTATGAAAGAGCGAGAGAACGCAGACACTGTATCACACGTAAAATGGAGTAAAAAAACGCACCGTTTATCGCAACACTCTTCTCTATCAAAAAGACATGTTCATGCACTCGCAAAGTCGGGTAGAAGACCAAAAAACCATATTCTTGCCACATCAAAGCACAACCATCAGCTAAAACACAAAAATATAGCTGTATCAAAGTCAGGCGGTAAGATCAGGAGACATGAACTTGCTTCATCAAAATCAGTCAGAAAATCAAAAAAGAAAATAACGGTATCACTGCATGTGTCACAGCAACAGCAGATAGCAGTGTAAAGGTGTATTTACTCGTTATGCCATACGGTTTTAAGAACTATTTAACTGGTTTTTAATGGTTGTTTAAGACCTTATTTGTTATTGTAAAACCCGGAGCTTATGATTCGTAATCGCGTATCAAGAGCACTTTTCTTTACTCTTAACAATCACAACAAAACGAGGTATCCAATGCTTAATCCTTTCCGTTTTTTTATGATCGCGATGACTGTAATAATGTTGTCGAGTACTCTTGTGTATGCCGAAAATGATGCTAAAAGTTTTTATGCAAGTGGTGAGTCAAAACTGAAAGCAAACGATTTTAATGCTGCTATTGCGGACTTCACAAAAGCCCTTGAACTTAACCCTAAACTGGTTGAAGCTTATCTCAATCGAGGGTTTGCAAAACGCTCAATAGGTGATGCGGAAGGTGCCAAAGCTGATTTCACAAAATCAATCGAGGTTGACCCAACCCCAAAAGATGCAGCAGCTTACTACAATCGAGCACTTGCAAAATCAGCAATCGGAGATAAAAACGGAGCATTGTCAGACTATAAAAAAGCATCTATCCATGGAGACAAAAATGCTAAAAAATGGCTTAAAGACAATGGCTATAATTAGTTGACAGTAACCCTAGAAAACCTCGAATCATGATCAAGCACATTGTAATGTGGCGGCTTAAGGACAATGCACACGGAAATGACAGTATGACCAATGCAATTCTTATCAAGGATAAAATTGAGGCTTTGCGTGACACAATTCCAGGGATAGCAGCTCTTGAGGTAGGAATTGATTACAGCCGGAGTGACAGTTCAAGCGATGTATTATTGTATAGTGAATTCGAAGACAAAGATGCCTTGAATAACTATCAGAAACATCCCGACCATCAGGCATTGATCCCGTTTATAGTCGAAGCCGTTGCAGAACGCAGGCTTGTAGATTATGAGAAGTAAAGAAGTGGATCGTTAGAAAGGGAAACGACTAAACAAAAAAAAGCGGATGTTATAAGAAGCATCCGCTTTTTTTATGCAATTAATTCATTTCTTCAATTATCCCTGAACGATGCACTCTGCAGGGCAGACAGCAGAGCAGGCAGGAGAGTCAGAGTATCCTACGCATTCAGTGCAGGTAGCTGCATCGATAACATAAACATCATCTCCGGCAGATATTGCATTGACAGGACAATCTGGTTCACAAGCCCCGCAGTAGGTACATTCTTCAGTAATGTAGAGTGCCATATTTTCTTCCTCGCTTAATAGTTTTAAAAAAAAATGAAAGAACGATTCGGGTGAATTTCGATTAATATAAGATATTTTTTTAGCTCAAAAAAAACGTCATGCCACTTATGGATCATTATTGCCGAAAAAGCATAATGGACTTTATTGCATAGTGCTGAATATTGAGATGAGACTTAGGGAATCAAACCTTAACGATACAATCAACAGGACAGACAGCAACACAAGCCGCCTGATCATGAAATCCGAAACAGTCAATACAAATAGCCTCATCAATGACATAAAGCTCGTCACCCGGGGTAATGGCGCTTACAGGACATTCTGGCTGGCAGGCTCCGCAGTAGGTACAGTTATCTGTTATTCGATGTGGCATTGTTTCTCCTTTGATAAAATTGTTGAAAACGATCTATTTCTGTTCATGGATTTCATAAGCGTTGATGATATCACGAACAAGCTTATGGCGGACAACGTCAGTCTTGTCAAGATAAACAAAGCTGATTCCCTTGATATCGTTAAGGATAGTTGGAGAATTGGTAAGCCCGGAATCGAATTCCTTTGGCAAATCAATTTGGGTCACATCTCCGGTAATGATTGCTTTAGAATTTACTCCTAATCTTGTCAGGCACATTTTCATCTGCTTGTTAGATGCATTCTGTGCTTCATCAAGGATTATAAAAGAATTGCTCATTGTTCTGCCTCGCATGTAAGCAAGAGGTACAATTTCAATAACACGCTGCTCAGTAAGGGTTTTAAGTTTTTCAACGGTCAGCATGTCTTGAAGTGCGTCATATAATGGCCGAAGGTATGGATCTATTTTCTGAGCAAGGTCTCCCGGCAAAAATCCCAAGTTTTCACCTGCTTCCACAGCAGGTCGGGCAAGCACAATCCGCTTAACCCGTTTAGCTTTCCATGCAGCAACGGCAATGGCAACCGCTGTGTAGGTTTTACCCGTTCCTGCCGGACCGATTGCAAATACAATATCGTTGCTTGACGCCTCTGCCACCATCCGACGCTGACCATCTGTCCTTGCTCTGACGGTAAGATCAGAAGTCGCAACAATAATATCATTATCACCGTTATGCACAACCTTTTGCCTTTTAGCAGGGGAAAGAGCTAGATTGATGAGCGCATTGAGATCATTATCAAGCACTTCACCATGCTTGTTGGCAAGAATCATCATCTCACTGAAAACTTTTTCCAGCAATTCAACTTCTTCAATACCTCCCCGAAGGACTATTTGAGTTCCCCTGGCAGTGATCTGTATATCAGAAAACTCACTTCTGATTTTTTTCAGAAGCGAATCATAAGGGCCGAAGATAATTACAGGTTCAATGCCCTGAATATCAATAATCTTTTCAGTATTCAATGGTTGGAGTGGTTATACATTATGAGGGGCTGTGAGGCTGTCAAGATAGGGATTAGCAGAAGACAGATAGTGTTTAACATACTCTTGTATGCCATCTTCAATCGAGGTAAACGCGTTGGTATATCCTGCTGAACGAAGCTTTCCAATGTCAGCACAGGTGTAATACTGATATTTATCACGCAATGTTTCAGGCATTGGAGTGTACTTGATAACCGGCTGACGGCCTAACGCGGAAAATGTTGCAGCCGCAAGGTCATTAAAGCTTCTTGCTCTGCCGGTTCCAACATTAAAAAGACCGGCAACCGAAGGGTTTTCAAGCAACCAGACCATTATTTTTGTACAGTCTCTGACGTAGATAAAATCCCGCAACTGTTCGCCATCCAGATAATCAGATCTGTGCGATTCAAAAAGGCTCAACGATTCTTTTTCGTGGATCTGATGGAAAGCTTTATAGACTACACTGCTCATATCCCCTTTGTGATACTCGTTTGGCCCATAAACATTAAAAAATTTCAATCCGGCAGCTTTTCCGAGAATGCCATGTTTCAGTGCCCAGCGGTCAAAAAGATGCTTGGAATATCCATACATGTTCAATGGGCGGAGCAGGTCCAGACCCTCAATGCAGTCGTTATACCCATTGGACCCATCTCCGTATGTTGCTGCACTTGATGCATAAACAAGCCTGACATCATGCATGATTGAGAACAAGGCAATTTTTTTTGAGTATTCGTAATTATTAATCAACAGGTGATCAGCATCAGTTTCAGTAGTTGAACTGTTTGCTCCCATATGAATAATAGCTGAAATACCATTCAGTGCATCCCTTTCAAGCAGGTCGGGAAAAAGGTCCTTGCGTATAAAGTCTGTAAACCGCAGTCCGGAAAGATTGCGCCATTTTTGTGATGTTGTCGATCCCAGATCGTCAACGACAATGATATCCTCTTCACCATTACGGTTAAGCTCCCAAAGCATCGCGCTTCCAATAAATCCCGCTCCGCCGGTGATAATGATCATGTAGAAAAAACTATAGTAGATTAATGCAGGTAGATTGAATATAAAGAGGCGGGTGCAAAAACAAAAGGCCGCTTTCAATTAAAGCGGCCTTTCAAAAAAAGAGGTTATGCTGAGGCTTGAAGCAGGCCGTCATTAGCAAGAAGTTTTCTACCCCAGAACAGCCACAATCTAATAGTGTCAACAGGTTTGCCCACTATCTCAGAAATCTGGCGGTGTTTCAGGCCGGATATTTCACTTAAAAGCACTGACAATTTAATATCTGCCGACCACTGTCTCAATGAATCAATCAACTGAAGGTGTGTATTGCAAGGTTTGCCACTAATACAGAACTCAGTGTATTGTCCGAACTGGTCCACATAACACTTCCTGAACGTTTTCAGCAAGTCGGTTTCCTTCGACCTTGTGTTGGCATACAAATACGTTTTGTTAACCAACTCGGAAGAAACATTTTCACTGCCAGTCATCCAGTATGCAAGACTGTATATATCATCAAGAAGATCTATGGGTGTTTTTTTTATCTGTGTCATAATTTCTCCGTTTAATATGGATAAATTCTGTCCTGTTTTAATTTATAAAATATTTTATGATTGTCCAGATATATTTCAGTGAATTGTCTTAAAAAGATGTTTTTTTAACAAGGTCGTAGCAATCAACAGCTGATCTACAGGTGCCCAAAAATTTAAAGAACAAATAAACAGGCAACATGCAACGAGATATACAGCAGTTACTTAATCCTGCACTTCAGAATATCGCAACATACAGGGTCGAGGGTGGACAGCAGGCCGAAATTAAGCTCAATCAGAATGAAAGTCCTTTTGATGTGCCGATGTGGCTCAAGGAGGAAATTATCAGCGAGTTTGTTAAAGAGCCGTGGAACAGATATCCCGATATTCTGCCATACAAAGGTATGAAGGCTTATGCCGAATTTCTTGGTGTTTTGCCCGACTCAGTGATGATGAGCAATGGTTCAAATGAGATGCTCTATACAATATTTCTCGCATGCCTTGGTCCTGGCCGAACTGTGCTTATTCCTACTCCTTCTTTTTCACTCTACGAAAAAATAGCTCTTCTTCTGCAATCCCGGATTGTAACTGTACCAATGTTACCCGGTCTTGAGTTTGATACAGATGCAATTCTTCGCGTTGCTCGTGATGAACATGTCGATTTTATTGTCCTTTCAACACCGAACAACCCTACTAGTAAATCACTTTCATTTGATGAAATTCGTCTTATTACGGAATCGAGCGATGCAATTGTTCTCGTTGACGAAGCCTATATTGAGTTTTCGCGGCAACGCTCCATCCTGGAACTGATTAACCGGCAGCCTAATCTTATTGTACTTCGTACCATGTCCAAGGCACTTGCGCTGGCTGGTATAAGGATCGGTTTTGCTATTGCAAATCCATTATTGATGGCTGAACTTGCCAAACCAAAAATTCCTTTTGCCTCTGGTAGGTTGGCAGAAATAACGTTGACACACGTACTCGCGAATTACTCGCTTGTTAATGACGCAGTATCGTATATTCTTCATGAAAGAGATCATATTTATAACGAATTGCTCTCTATTTCCGGGGTTGAGCCCTTTCTGAGTGATACCAATTTTTTAATAATCAGGATCAATGATGCCGGATCGGTGTTCAAAAGCCTTCAAAGCGAAGGAATACTTGTGAGAAATGTTTCCGGATACCCGCTAATGGAAAATTGCCTGAGATTCAATGTAGGACTCGTTGACGAAAATAAGCGTCTCATTGAAATAATTCGGTCGCTCTAGCATGCTGGAATTCAGAAAGTTATCAGGATCTGAAATGAACCGCCTGAGCATACAGCAATATGCTCAGGTGCCGAAGCACCCACTTTTTCTAATGCTTCACAATATTCGAAGCATGTGGAATGTTGGCTCAATGTTTCGTACAGCAGATGCCGCAGGTATTGAAAAAATGATTCTTTCCGGTTATACAGCCACCCCGCCAAGAAAAGAAATTGATAAAACTGCTCTTGGAGCACAGGAAACCGTTGTATGGGAATATCATCCCGACCCGGTTGAAATGCTATCACAATTAAAAAAAGATGGAGTAACGATTTGTGGACTGGAAATTACAGATCGAAGCCGCCCTTATACCACAGTAAACCGCGGTGAATTTCCTATGTGCCTCGTTGTCGGTAATGAAGTTGAAGGTCTCGAACCCGATGTACTTGCCTTGTGTGATGATGTCCTCGAAATACCGCAGTATGGTACAAAACATTCCCTGAATGTCTCTGTCGCGGCAGGAATTGCTTTGTTTGAACTGGTAAGAGTTTTTCGTAATCAAATGTAACTTTTTGTTTTTTGTTTTTGTTTTGTTTACTTCAGTATCAAATGTTTATAACTCTGTCAGTCCATGCTTCATTATAAGACATACGAGTTGGATGACTCCTCCGCCCCTTGGGTCGTGTTTGTTCATGGCGCAGGTGGCAGTTCGTCAATCTGGTTTTTACAGATCAAGGAGTTTATCAGTCATTTCAACGTCCTGCTTGTAGATCTCAGAGGCCACGGAAAATCAAAAGGTCTGATGGCTCATAAGGAAGAACGGCATTATGATTTTGAGGATATTACCCGCGATATCATTGAAGTGCTGGACTCACTGAAAATCGAGAAAGCCCACTTTATTGGCATTTCACTAGGCACCATCCTCATTCGGAATCTCAGCGAAATAGCGCCCGAAAGGGTAAGTTCCATGGTTATGGGAGGCGCAATCATCAGGCTTAACATTAGGGCAAAAGTTCTCGTTACCTTGGGAAACATGTTCAAGAGATTTGTTCCCTATATGTGGCTTTACAGTTTCTTTGCCTGGATTATCATGCCAAGTGAACGGCATAAAAAATCGAGATTGCTCTTTGTTAACGAGGCAAAAAAAGTTGCCCAAAAAGAGTTTATGCGCTGGTTCCGTCTCACTTACGAGATAACGCCGCTGTTAAAATATTTTGAAGAAAAAGATACTGCAATCCCCACGCTCTACCTTATGGGCGAAGAAGATCACATGTTTTTACCTGCCGTTCGCTACATTATTACCAAGCACACCAACTCCTGGCTCGAGGTTATAGTAAATTCCGGCCATGTCTGCAATGTCGATCAACCCCGAGAGTTCAACGCCCGCGCTATTGCCTTTTTAAAAAAAATGTCTGCCCCCGTTACCCCTGACAATTCAGTAGTTAAACTTGCTCACTGTTAAAAGACTGGCTTGTTGAAATTATTCATACAGTGTTCAATACCGTTACTTACATAATCAAGAGCAGCATCCCTGCATACAGGCTTGACCTTTTCCATTACAGCTTTTTCCGCTTCGCTGAATTTTCCCAGTACAAAAGAAGAAAAGGAACTTAAAGGCTGATCATCAAGCCTTATACCTATTCTCAACCTCGCAAACTCCTCACTTCCAAGGCACTCAATAATGTGTTTAAGTCCATTCTGACCACCTGCGGACCCTTTCGCCCGTATGCGTATCAAGCCTGATGGCAGGTTAAGGTCATCGCAAACAACAAAAATATTGTTACGCTCTATTTTATAGAAATTCATAGCTGCTATAACTGCATGCCCTGAAAGGTTCATGTAGGTCATTGGCTTGAGAAGAATGACAGACTTTCGGTTATGCAGAATTTTCGTAAAAAGGTATTTTCCTTTCCCTCTGCTGAAGACGGACCCGAAAGACGCTGCAATCGTTTCAACAACGTCAAAGCCGATATTGTGCCGTGTACCCGTATACTGGGATTCAGGATTCCCAAGACCAACAATAAGTTTCATATAAAAAGTCTTAACCCAGGGGAGTGTAAAAAATAAAAGCAAAGAATATACAGAGTGGGTAAGCGAAATTTGAAAAAAAACAATCTTTTTATTCAGAGCAAATCCCTCTAAGAAGTTCTACAAAAAGGTATTGAGAATCATAAAAAAAGTTGCAAATTATAGCTTCCTGTTTTAGTCAGGGTTGCTCCTTGTTATGATTTTTGCCATTAACATTTTTTTCTTGAGTCAGGAAAAACAGTGAAAAAAAAAGCAATGAAAACATCGTTTAAGGGAAGATGGTTAGCCAGAGCTTTACCGGTTCTGGGAGGCCTTGGCATTTTGCTGCAGGCGCCAAATGCATTGGCAAGTGAGGCTGATTTACTATTGCCTGATTTACACTCCGTAACATTCCTTGGTGGAATACCCGGAAACACCCTTCTGCTGTGGGGTCTTTTAGTCTGTCTTTTCGGTATGGCTTTTGGAGTCGTACAATACAACGGCATTCGCAAGCTTCCGGTACACTCTGCCATGCGTGAGATCAGCGAACTGATCTATGAAACATGCAAAACCTACCTTATCACACAGGGCAAATTCATTCTTGTTCTCTGGGTGCTTATTGGTGCGATTATTGTTGCCTATTTTGGCTGGCTTCGACACCTTGAAGTCATCAAAGTTGCGTCTATTCTTCTTGCAAGTCTTATCGGCATCCTCGGTAGTTACACAGTTGCCTGGTTTGGCATGAGGATTAACACTTTTGCCAACTCAAGAACAGCGTTTGCAAGCCTTGGCGGAAAACCATTTCCAACGTATGCCATTCCACTAAGGGCGGGCATGAGTATCGGTATGCTGCTCATCAGCATTGAGCTTTTTGTAATGCTCTGCATTCTGCTATTTGTTCCTAAAGACTTCGCTGGTCCGTGTTTTATCGGATTTGCCATCGGTGAATCTCTCGGTGCATCGGTTCTTCGTATTGCCGGCGGTATCTTTACCAAGATTGCCGATATCGGTTCAGACCTTATGAAAATTGTTTTCAAGATTAAGGAAGATGATGCTCGTAACCCCGGTGTTATTGCCGACTGTGCCGGAGACAATGCTGGTGACTCTGTCGGACCTACTGCCGATGGTTTTGAAACCTACGGCGTTACCGGTGTTGCGCTTATCTCCTTTATTCTTCTTGCTATCAAGGCCCCTGAAGTTCAAATCATGCTGTTGGTGTGGATTTTTGCCATGCGTCTTGTCATGATTCTTGCCAGTGCAGTCTCATACTGGACAAATGCAGCACTTGCCAAAGCGAAGTACAGTAATGCCGCTGAGATGAATTTCGAAAAGCCGCTTATTACGCTGGTGTGGCTTACCTCTATTGTTTCGATCATCCTGACCTACATCGCATCATGGTATCTTATCAGTACGCTGGGTGACGGCACCATGTGGTGGAAACTCGCTTCTATCATCACCTGCGGAACCATTGCCGGAGCACTCATTCCGGAGTTGGTGAACAGATTCACCTCAACTGAATGTGCACATGTGCGTAACGTTGTGCAGTGCACAAAAGAGGGTGGTGCAGCACTGAATATTCTCGCCGGTCTGGTTGCCGGAAACTTCAGCGCATACTGGATGGGACTTGCTATCGTCGGTCTCATGGCAGCAGCCTATGGTTTAAGCACTCTAGGCTTGAGTACACTCGGACTTACTCCTGCCCTGATAAGCAGCATGGGACTCAACACTGTCGGTCTTGATAAAGTAATCATGCTTGCTCCTTCGGTCTTTGCATTCGGTCTTGTTGCTTTCGGTTTTCTCAGCATGGGACCTGTAACCATCGCTGTTGACTCTTACGGACCTGTAACCGACAACGCACAGTCTGTTTATGAGCTCTCGCTTATCGAAACCTTACCGAACATAAAGCAGAATATTCAGAGTGAGTTTGGTTTTCAGCCAGACTTCACCAATGCGAAGAGGTACCTTGAAGCCAACGATGGAGCAGGCAATACCTTTAAGGCAACCGCCAAACCGGTGCTTATCGGTACCGCTGTGGTTGGTTCGACTACGATGATCTTCTCGATTATCATGATTCTTACCAATGGATTGGCCGACATATCTTCCATTGCCAAGCTGTCAATTCTCTCTCCTCCGTTCCTGCTTGGTCTTATGATGGGTGGTGCTGTGATTTATTGGTTTACAGGTGCATCAATAAACGCTGTAACTACAGGGGCATATTATGCTGTTGAATTTATCAAGCAGAACATCAAGCTTGACAGTTCCGCCGAAAAAGCATCAATTGAGGACAGCAAGAAGGTTGTTGAAATCTGTACCAAGTTTGCTCAAAAAGGTATGATCAATATCTTTCTTACCGTATTCTTTACGACACTTGCTTTTGCCTGTCTGGATTCATTCTTCTTTATTGGTTATCTTATTTCCATTGCTCTTTTCGGTCTCTACCAGGCTATTTTTATGGCAAATGCTGGTGGTGCATGGGACAATGCGAAAAAACTTGTTGAAACCGAACTCAATGCAAAAGGAACGGATCTGCACGATGCCTCAATTGTCGGCGATACTGTTGGCGATCCATTCAAGGACACTTCATCAGTTGCCCTCAATCCGATCATCAAGTTCACAACCCTCTTTGGTCTTCTAGCCATCGAACTTGCTATCGAACTTGCTCCTCAGGTGGCCTTGACGCTTGCAGCTGTTTTCTTCGCATTATCACTTGTTTTTGTACACCGTTCATTCTTCTCCATGAGAATCAAGGTGGACGAACATTAATCTTTCAAAAACAATCATTTTTAAGGGCCGCAGCAATGCGGCTCTTTTTTTGACTTCGATTTAACTGTCGAAGACATTGGAACAGCAATTCATCCGGTAGTGCACGATACGTTAATGCGTATTGACACCTATACTTCTTTTAACAGGTTCAGCAGAATATTATTTTAAACCGTAACAGTTTATAAATAATCCAGATACGGCAGGGAAGCGCTGTATGAGAAATAATGTAGTTTTAATAGTCAAAAAAAAGAATGAGCTTACGTGTTAAGCTACAAAGCTTCCTTAATATTGTTTCCAACCGATGGAGTGCGCTTTACCTGCTTATCAGGCGTATATCACTTGGTTCGATAATTATTTTAGTCGTACCATGCAAAACAAACAGCGCATTAATAAATCAGCTTTATCAAAAGCCTTGAGTACCAAAACTGAAAAGCCTTTCAATTCAAATCAAGCAGGCTTATCGGATAAGCTGGCCTCAACTGAGGACATGCAGGAGGAACTTATTCAATCGAGAATTGAGCTTAGGCAGTTGAAAAATTTACTGCTTGACAGTGAGCGGAAGTTTCAATGTATAGCCGAACAAATATCAAAGCATAGCACTGTTACCGACACAACTCACCAGTTTCTTCAGAGTATTTACGACCAGATCAATGGAACAATCGGGACTGCTTCCTGTATACCCCAACCTGAACTGGTCGAGAATCAACTCAAAAAACTGGGTGTTGCTATAGAACAAAGTCCATCAATTGTTATGATTACTGATCCCTATGGCG
>SZXZ01000043.1 GCA_005843835.1 Chlorobium sp. | reverse complement strand
TAATATCTTCAACAATATTGATACTGTCCATAGAAACAATAGATTGCACAGTTTTACGTACTTTACATTGTACGATTTTCTGTCTCAAAAACAAAACGCTGAGCAGAAGTACGACATGACTGATGTATAATTGTCATTAACTGATGCTGTTTATCGTTCCGAAAGCACCAGCTTGACAGCAAGCCCGATAAACACCGCAGAAGCCATTCTGTTAACAGTTTTCTGGGCAATGGGAGAGTTACTGAACCTTTCACCAAGTCCACCGGCAAGAAGACTTATGGCACCAAAAACGAGAATGGTCGCAACGATAAAAACACCCCCGAGCTGAAAAAACTGCATGATCATTGAGCCGTGCCGAGGATCAGCAAACTGAGGAAGAAACGCCATAAAAAAAAGTGATACCTTAGGATTGCTCAAATTCATTATAATTCCACGCCTGTAGAGATTACTTCTTGAAAGAACCTGAACTTCTTGTTTATGCCCCTTCACTGCACCGGCCCTGAACGCCTGCCATGCTAAATAAAGAAGATAGGCAGCACCCGCATATGTAAGGATACCGAAAGCAAGTGAAGAGGCGCGAACGATAGCCGCAAGGCCAAGTGCCACAGCTACTGTATGCCCAATAAGCCCTGTAGCGAGACCGAGTGTAACAAAAAGTCCTGCAACACGACCTTTTTGGGCCGACTGTGCCAAGACAAAAAGATTATCGGGACCAGGTGAAAGGGCGAGAATAAGAGATGTAGAAAAAAATGCCAGTAGCACGTTCTTGTCGATCATAAGGAAGGCTTATATATGTTATGATGACAAGAAAGTACAAAAAAAAAGAGGCGTGCTTTACACAAAAAGATATAATCATCCTGTGTAAATGCAAGCCTCTTTCAAACAACATAACAAGCAAAGAACAAGAACAACAAGAACCCGTCAGAAACCTACCTGAGTGTAGAGAGTTATAGAATTCTGAGCAGACCGACCTGCGTCTGAGAGTTCAGCTACAGCATCTTTCGAAACTGATACATACTCCAGTCCAAACTTAACGTTAGGTCTCAGCAAGGCACCAACACCCGGAATAACCTTGTTGATTCTTCCATTAAGATTATCCTGCAAATGCTCATAACGAACAAGACCAAAAAGCCAAGGGTAAAGCCAGTAATCCGCCTCAAGAGAGAGGGCTGTACGCTTTCCATAATCAAAACCACCTCTTGGAATATCAGAGCCATCTTCTGCAGCACCAGTCAATGGAGCAGCATTGAGGACTTCATTAAAACGAGCGTATTGTGCAACCGCACGAACCGGGCCATAATTGATACGTACGTCTCCGGAAAAAGCTGTTTTGGTCAAACCGGCTATATTATCTTCTGAGCCTGTGTTTGCACCCTGACCTGAGTTGACGACGTCGACACCAAAAGTAATGGAGTCGTCCATACCTAAAGCCTGAACACCATAAGAACCACCAACACCGCTCAGCAAGCCATTTCCACCGATCTTGTAGGTTGCACGAACAAATCTGGAATCAGCAATATTTGCATTGACACCAAGATCACCGCCTGTGCCGTCTGTAGCTCCGATCTCGGAATTGCGACCAATGCCTGCAAGTAGGGAATAGCCACCTGTAGATCCTGTGTTTCCAGCTATCCTCAATTCAATACCTCTATTCGGGTTTGGAAGACTTGCAGCGTAACCGTCTTTGTCGGTACCCGCACGGGTTGAAATCATATCAAACTGTTCAGGAAAACCTACTGTACCCCAGGCAACATTTATTCCCGGGTGAAACGCCCAGACAAACTGCAGACGCCCCAAGCTAGTACCGGCAGCATCACTTCCGTAGTTTCCGCCGTCTATATTAAAGTCACCGATATAGCTCAGCTGTTTTGTTATAGTACCGGAAAAGAAAATGTTTAACTCTTCATCGATACCAACATCCTTATACTTTCCAGTTGCTGAGTTTTTTTCCATTCTAGCCCCTGTCTTGGCAAGAAAACCAAGGGAAGGCATGTTTGGCAGATCCGATGGCCATATAGCATCCGGAAAGACATCTTTATAGGCTTCCTGACCCAGCTTGATGGGTTCTTCCTTTACCATATCCTCATCGGTATCGTTTGGAAAGCGGTATCCATTATTGCGGAATGCTTCACCAAAGCCGTTTCGGGTTGGAAATGCTATATGGCAGGTCGAACAGGCAGTATGGTATTTTCTTGCAAATACCGGCAGGGCAAAACTATCCTGTGCTGATAAAACAATAAGCGATACCATAGAACAAACTAAAAAAATAAAGGGGCTAGCTCCCTTTTTTATTGTACACAACGTAAAGCCAGCTTTCTTTGTCATTGTCTCTCCGTTTAATTGATAATGCCAATAGCAACCCTCTGAGCAGGTATGCGTCAAGAAAAAAGTGATAATAGACCCTCCCTGTAGAGCAGGCCGAAAAAATTTATGGCCTTACGTTTTCGACCATTGTTCAGGAAGCAGAACTACTTTTTATATGTAAGCTTGGGAAAAACCAAGGGGAAATCAAATAAGGATTTCACCCCTACACTAGAGATACCTTTTGGGGATAAATAAGGAACACCAATGCTGGTTACAAATACTTTTATTACAACAAAAAAAACTTAACACATGTTATGATAACCTGCAAATATTTTTTTAAGCTTTTTTTAAGAATAGAAGAATTTCAGATAATTTTTTATGCATATACGTATTAATCAGCACTCCTTAGATAAAAGATTTGAGCATCAATCAAGAGATCAAGGAATGTCGTTATGAGACATAAATGACAAAAAACCTTTTCATAAAATTCTGGTCAAGGTTTTGGTGGCTGTTTCGACTGTGCAGAGAGCTTGCCGCCATAATGACCTAGCAGGGTCACCACTGGCAGCATGGAAAATAGAATAATAATATAGAGCCAATGCTCAAGACCCTGACGGATCATTATATCAGTAATACCAAGTCTGAGGCCTACAGCCAGAGTACATAACGTGAAAAGCAGTGCGGACAGCCTTATTTTTTTTATAAAAATCGGGGCCTTGGCTCCACGATATTTTACTTTCCAGTCATGGATTCCTGAAAAAAAAGAAACCGGAATAGCCATCAGTACAATGACTATGATATGCTCGACCGTATGCTCAAAAAAGGTGTTCCCTGTTGAAAGGGTAAGCATGAGATAGAGAACTGATACAGGAATAAGGCCGTTACTGAAATGAGCAGCAATAGCATGAAACAAAAAAGTTTTTTTCATATCCTTG
This sequence comes from Chlorobium sp., assembly GCA_005843835.1. Classification (GTDB taxonomy): domain Bacteria; phylum Bacteroidota; class Chlorobiia; order Chlorobiales; family Chlorobiaceae; genus Chlorobium. Next base: position 23,515 of record SZXZ01000043.1, on the reverse strand, counting down.
AACAAACTCGGACCTGCCATATCACCTGTCTCCACATTTAAAATTGACTTCAAAAAATGCTTACTATCGAGGGGTTCAACACTTCATAATAGACCTGTTTTATTTAGTTTAAAAAAATTCCTGAGGATATTTCATAATATTAAACATAAACTTAGCTGTTTTATGATAGGCACGTTCCTTTCCAGCTTTTTACATGTTATTTTCTTACCGGCATTTTTTCTCCAATCTCAAGTATGCACAGGTGATTGATTTTCGTTCCATTAAAGACCCTGAAGGGCATTCAAATCCTGATAGCGGAGAGTTCAAAACGCCACTGAATGTCCGCAAACTGGTTCAAGCCAGGTCAATGCCTGTCGAAAATATGTCGAAGATTGCTCTTATTGTCAGGTTTCTCAAACCGGTTACATGGATTCCTGTGATGTGGAGTTTTCTTTGTGGCGCTGTAGCTAGTGGAGCTTTTGGATGGAAAGACGTTTTTGGGGTAAAATTTATCCTTGGCATGCTGCTGACCGGACCACTGGCGAGCGGGACTTGCCAGATGCTTAACGATTATTTCGATCGTGACCTTGATGAAATCAATGAACCAAACCGTCCGATACCGGGCGGGGCAATGTCGCTGAAAAACGCCACAATACTGATTACGGTCTGGTCGATCCTTTCTGTAATAACAGGGTATCTGATCAACCCTTTGATAGGGTTGTATGTTGTCATTGGTATTGTAAATGCACACCTCTATAGTGCTAACCCCATCAAGCTAAAAAAAAGACTCTGGGCCGGAAATATCATCGTTGCGATTTCATACCTGATGATCCCCTGGATTGCAGGAGAAATAGCTTTCAGTCAAGCATTTTCGTTACAAACTCTTGAGCCATCACTTATTGTGGCGGGTCTTTTTACTCTTTCGAGTACTGGAACTATGACCATCAACGATTTTAAATCAATTGAGGGTGACCGGCAAATCGGAATCAGAACCCTTCCAGTGGTTTTTGGTGAAAAAAATGCGGCGATAGTTGCTTCAGTGCTCATCAATATCGGTCAACTTCTCGCCTCTTGTTATATGTTCCTTATCGACCAGCCTCTTTTTGGGCTCATTGTGGGCTTGCTTGTCATTCCTCAGTTTTTTATGCAGTTTGCCCTGGTCCGTTCGCCAAGCACAATGGATATCAAGTATAACGCGATTGCACAAAACTTTCTTGTTGCAGGAATGCTGCTGTGTGCTTTTGCCATAAAAGCACACAGACTATGAGATTCAGCTATAGCCCTGATATTTCAGTGATTATGCCGACATTTAACCGGGCACACTGTCTTGAAAATGCTGTTGAGAGCGTTATTGCTCAATCGTTCAATAACTGGGAACTTCTTATCGTTGATGATGGAAGCAGCGACAATACCGTTGAAACTCTTTCCCCATATATCGAACGGTTTCCCAATATCCGGTACTTGAGGCATAAAAATCGGAAAGCAGCACTTTCACGCAATGCGGGGATTCAGGCATCTTTAGGAACCTATATCACTTTTCTGGACAGTGATGACCATTATCTGAATTACCACCTTGAAAGCAGAAAAACAATTCTTGAAGAAAATGAGGATGTATTTTTGCTTTCGGGAGGGTTTCTCTGTGACGATAACATGTGGGTCAAGGACTGCAATAATCCTGACCAGCTTATTCATATTCGGGAGTGTATTCTTGGTGGAACTTTTTTTGGCAGAAGAGAACTCTTTTTTGCTCTTGAAGGGTTCAGGGAAATGGATTATGCTGAAGATACTGACCTTTGGGAAAGAGCGTTGAAACTTTTTTCCGTAAAAAAAATTGATAATCCTAAAACCTATGTCTACCGGCGGGCCGAGGACAGCATCACTCTAAATTATTAGCTCCCTATGATATCTTCTATAACAGTCTACTGCAGCTCAAGCAACCTCGCCCCAGGTGAGTATTTTACTGCTGCTGCCGAGTTAGGCAGGGAATTCGCCGAAAGGGGTATCGAACTGGTCTTTGGAGGGGGGCGAGTTGGTTTGATGGGCTGTATCGCAGATTCCGTGATGACAAACGGTGGCAGGGTAAAGGGAGTAATCCCGAGGTTTCTTGAAGAACGGGAAGTTGCCCATTATGGATTGAGTGAATTGCATGTCGTTGAAACCATGCACGAGCGAAAATTGAAGCTTGCTCTATGGGGAGATGCTTATCTTGTTTTGCCTGGAGGATTCGGAACTCTTGATGAGCTGATTGAGGTTATCACATGGAAACATCTGGGGCATCATCATAAACCTATTATCCTGCTGAATCTGAACGGATTCTGGAATCCCCTGCTCCTTTTTTTCGACCGTATTGCTGACGAACAGATGATAGCAAAGCATCACGGCAACTATTACACTGTCTGTAATACTATTCAGGAGGTGCTTGATGTGCTGCAACCACCTGACTCGGTAACTGCTTAAATAATAATTTCTTAAATGGAACCTTGCGGGTGAAAACATTGTTCGGTTAATCGACAGATAAGCGGGATACCATTTAACTTATTTTTATCATGAAACTTATTTTTGTTTATAACGCAGACAGTGGTCCTATAAGCGGACTCTTTGATATCGGTCATAAAATTATCAGTCCGGATACCTATACCTGCGGTTTATGCAAGCTTACCTTTGATACTTTTACTGAAAAGCAGGCATGGCGAGCGTTCAGGGAAAGCTCTCCTTTTGAAATGGAGTTTTTACATCGGGATGAGTTTGAAAATAAATACGGCCTAACGTATGATTACCCAGTTATTCTATTGAGGCATGCTGAAACTGAGGTCCTGCTTTCAAACAAGCAGATAGACCAGTTTGCTCAACTTGATGACCTCATAGAGGCCATCAAAGAGCGTTTGAAAAACCAGGAACCGAACTAAGGATGACTGTAGATTAAAACCGCTTCTGGTAGATGTGGCAATAAGGCTGGTGACCATTTTTATTGTAATAGTCCTGATGGTAGGATTCTGCCTCCCAGAACTTTCCAGCCTTTTCTACGGTGGTTACCACATGATATCCTTTAGCTTTTAACAATGTAATAAGCTTCTCTGCCACCTTTTTTTCTTCGTCATTAACATAAAAAACCGCTGATCGGTACTGGGTTCCTCGATCAGGTCCCTGGCGATTGAGCTGTGTGGGATCGTGAATCTCGAAAAAGAGTTTCGCAAGGGTTTCATAACTTACTATAGATGGATCAAAATCAATCTCTATGGCTTCTGCGTGTCCGGTTTTACCTGTGCATACCTGCTCATAGGAGGGATGTTCGGTTGTGCCGCCTGTATACCCTGATTTGACATGGATAACACCCTTTAGTTTACTGAAATGGTATTCGACTCCCCAGAAGCAACCTCCTGCAAATATTGCTTTTTGTCTTATCGGGTCAGCATGTGCTTCCGGCAAAAAATTCATTGAGATTGAATTGACACAATGCCTGACATTTTTTTCAGTGAATCCTTCACTGAAAAAAACATGCCCTAGATGTGCCCCGCAATTTGCACATACAATTTCGGTTCGGCGGCCATCCTTGTCAGTAATCTGCTTTATGGCACCTGCGATTGCATCATCAAAACTAGGCCATCCGGTTCCTGACTCGAACTTGGAAGTAGACAGAAAAAGAGGTGTATCGCATCGCTTACAGAGATATTTCCCTTTCTCTTTATTCAAGTAATATTTACCGCTGAAGGGTGGTTCAGTTCCTTTATTGACTATGACCTGTTCTTCGTCCGCTGACAACTTATTATACGTCATGCTGTTATTCTCCTTTTGAACAGTCAAAAGAGGCTTTGCTGAGGGCTTCGGCAGGTTGTCCTTAGTACATCCGTATAAATAAGCAAGTTGACCGAGAAGAAGAAGAACGGCAATCACCCCTTGTATTGATACAAACCGCTTTGTTACCCTTAAAAGCATCGTTTATCCCTGTAAATTATTATTGCTGTTATCCAGAACTATAACCAACAGGAATTGCAGAAGGTTGCAGGAATCTTCTACCAATTATGACTGAGACCTAAGCCGTAAAATGAATTACCGACCTCAGTCCTAAGGTTCCACGTTTTGTTTGGGGAAGTAAACAGCCAACTGCTCCCGATACCTATAATGGCGCCAGCTATGACATCGCGTGTATGGTGTTCTTTGGACTCAACACGGCTGTAACCGACAAAAGATGCAGCAAGATAAGCGGGAATACCGTAGTTCCATCCGTAACGTTCACGGATAAACTCAGCGGATGCAAAAGAGGTGGACGTATGGCCGGATGGAAAGGAGTGCTCGCCTCCATTGGGGCGGGTTGCAGGTACGGTGTATTTTAATCCGTACGTGACACCGAGTGTGACAATACCAGATTCGGCAAGTTGTATAAAGCCTTCTTCGTCATGATTTGAAAGAGTAAGACCGACGGCAGCAGCTGGTAAAACAAATTGTAGAACGCTGCCTGCAGTTTCTATGCCATCGCTTGCTTTAGCGGCATCAGTGAGGCCGAAACAAAGAAAAAACGTTAAGAAAACAACATGTGCACGATGGATAATATTCGGCATAGATGTGTTTACGATTATGGCATTCAGAAAACTTTCGCATAAAAAACATAAAGAAATAACACTGCTTCAACGTTACTAATGTTAAGCAGGAACATATACCAGGTCTTGAAGAAGACTGACCCTTTGAAGTTTCAATAATATTTCAGCGCAGTTCTCTTAGACTAGCGAGGCATCATCATCCCTTTTGAGGGGATTTTTGTTGCCCGAAAACACATTAACTACCTTAACAACCGCAGTCCCAGCTGCAAATAAGCCAAGACCAACTACGGCAATACCTGAAAGACCATGAAGAATTGGAACCGCAACTGGCGCAAGAAGAACTGCGGGAGCAGCAACCTTAACAGTATTTTTAAGCATATTCTGGTTGTTTTGATCCATTTTTTAAGTACTTGACGTTGAAAAAACTTTCTTACTCAATAATAAGTAGCATGATGTGCTTACAAAAAGCACACACATTCCGTCAACAGCAGAAAAATAAACAGATACATTGCAAAAACTGCTTTCAAAGTCTATACTACCTCATCATTCCAATGGACAATTAGCTCAGTTGGTTAGAGCGTTCGCCTCACACGCGAGAGGTCAAAGGTTCGAGTCCTTTATTGTCCACCATCTCTATTGTTCAAAATATTTGAACTAAATATAAGTATAAAAATTGTTCTTAATAACACTGGCAGGTAAAGCCCGCCATTTCTCTCATCCTTTTTTACATTAAAACTCTTCTACATACATCTCTCCAGGATCGCTCTGCTTATGTTTGGTGTACCCGAAATCGTATAGCCATTCAGAGACCCTGCTAACCATTTCTGGCTTGCCGCTTACATAAAAGCGCGTCCGTTCGGGATCGGGTGATATGTTGAACTGGTTCTGCAATACATCATTTTTCAGCAAATCCTCTATACAGAATGTGTATCCGTCCCAATGATCGACAGGGTCAATGAGTGTAGGCACATAAAAAAAGTTGGGATAGTTTTTCTGGAGATTTAATAACTCACCGAAATAACCAAGATCCCAATGGTTAGAGCCTCCATGAATAACCACCATTTTGCTTTCCGGCCGCTCAACAATATGAGAGCGTAAAAAGCTGATATATGGTGCTATACCGGTTCCCGTGGCAACCATGACAATATCTGTACCATCGGGTGTTTCATCAAGTCTGAAAGAACCGGTAATTGAGGTTCCGATATAAAGCCTGTCGCCCGAATTGAGATTGAATAATCTGGATGTCAGTTGACCGGATTTAACCTGTGTGATATAAAATTCGAATTGTCTGGTGTCGTTTTTTTCAGAAACAATAGAGTAAAGCCTTTTAATAAGCTTGTCTTCCTCAGCTGGAATTGTTTCGGGTTCTGAACTGGACGAACGCTTTTCGAATCCATAGAGACCCAACTGGGTGTGTTGGCCCGCTTCAAACTCGTTTCTAGCCTCATCAGGATCAATCTTGATCATCATGTGATCAGGACTGATCAGAACTTTACTGACGACGGTTGCATTGTACTGGGTACCATCCATAGCAACTACATTCTTTAAACTTTTACTCTCATCCATACTCTTTCTATCGTTTAAAATGAACAAAAGGACTACAATAACAGTTCACCTTTGTTCGACATTTCCCTGCTCTACTGCTTTGTATTTTCATCATGAAACGTTACAATCATTCTTAGCAATCCTTGAAGATCTTTCTTTGTAATTATGAACACACAAATCACTGAAAACAAAGTTTTTGAAAAGATTTCCTTCAGAGAAACCCTTCTTGAAAAGGGAGTCTATGAGGAGTGCCTGTTCATCAATTGCAACTGTAACACTTCTGATCTCTCGGGTATTACCTTTCGAACCTGCACGTTCAATAACTGCGACTGCAGCCTGATGTCAATAAACAAAACCAGCCTGCAGGATGTAAAATTTATAAACTGCAAACTTCTTGGGGTGCAGTTTAATCTGTGTAACGGGTTTCTGCTTGGTCTTGATTTCGAAAACTGCATTTTGAAACTTTCCGCGTTTCATAAGCTGAAACTAAAAAATACGCGTTTTAACCGTTGTAATCTTGAAGAAGCTGATTTTTCTGAAGCAGACCTGACGGGGGCTGTATTTGAAGAATGCAATCTGCTTAAGGCAACATTTATGCATACAAATCTTGAAAAAGCAGATTTCCGGTCGTCCTGCAATTACTCTATACATCCTGAAATAAACCGAATACGTCACGCAAGATTCTCGATACCCGGGGTTGTGGGTTTACTGTCTCAATACGATATCGACATTGAATGGTAAGGGGTTATGCTATCGCCAACCACCGCCAAGTGAGCGATAAAGTTCTGACATGACAGCAAGATGCTGTCGACGGATATCGGCAAGGTTGAGTTCGGCCTGCAGTGCACTTGTTTCGGTAACAATGACTTCAAGATACGTGGCCATACCACTCTGAAAAAGCATTCCTGCATTTGCAACAGCTTTTTTGAGAGTTGTTACACGTTCTTCAGCAATAACTTCCTGAGATTTTACCTTGTCAAGCTGAACAAGCGCATTCGACACCTCTTCCACGGCTTTGAGCACTGACTGCTTGAATTCAAGTTCCGACTGCTCGCGCTTTGTTTTTGACTGCTTGTATTTAGCAAGTAACTGCCCTCGCTGAAAAACCGGTTGCACTACCCCTGCCTGAAAAAAAGTGAATAAAGATCCCGGAGCGTTAAACCAGTTGCTTGATTTTAAAGCGTCAAAGCCTCCTGTTGCCGTAACGGTGAATGAAGGATATAGATTTGCTTTGGCTTCGCCCATATCGGCATGTGCAGCTCTGACAGCCATCTCGGCAGCACGAACGTCTGGGCGGTTCTGAAGAAGCAATGAAGGAATGCCGGACGGAAGATCATCTTTGACCTTAAGAGTAAATAGTGTTCTGTCGCGCTGGATTGTGCCTGGCATTCTGCCGCATAGAGTGCTTAGAGCATTTTCCTGTACCGCTATTTTCTGCTCTATCACTGGTATGGATAAGGCTATCGACTGTCGTGAAGCCTGCTGCTGCTGAACGGCAAGTGAAGTTACCTGGCCGGCTGTATACTGAAACCCGATCATTTTGAGGGTTGTATCGGCAAGTGCAAGGTTTTTTCTTGAAATATCAAGCTGTTCGTCCAGCATAAGAAGATTATAATAGCCTGAAGCCACATCTGCCACAAGCCTTGTTTGAACAGCTCTGGCGGCTGCCTGTGTTTTGAGGTATGCGGCAAGCGCGGATTTTTTACGACTGCGAATTTTACCCCATATATCTGCTTCCCATGACGCTGATGCTGAAGCGACATAGTCTTGAGGAGTTGTCTGGACTCCGTTATCGGATGGATTTGTTCGTGTGGTCTGGGCTCCAATAGTTAGGGCTGGAAGATTTCCAAGCCTCGCTGCATTCAGGGTTTGTCGTGCAATATCTATATTTTTCAGACCAACCTGAAGGTCGATATTATTTGTGACAGCACTGTCAACCAAGGTCCGGAGCGTAATGTCAGTAAAAAAGCTTCTATAGGGCAGTTCTGCCATGACCGTATCTTGTAGAGCAGCTGATTCTGCAGGCAAGGCTCCGCGATAGGTCGGCAAAAATGCTACATCCGGCTTTTTGTATTCATGCGTAACCCCGCAAGCAGCCAGTGCACTGAACATCAGGAAACACAGGCACGACAATAAAAAACCTTTAGCATGTTTTTTCATAGGTGAACCGCTTAATCCAGTATTGCTCATCATATTGTTTGTCGTTGCTGAACTTTTTCCTTTTCGATGACCTGGTCAAGAAGGTCTCCAGCTTCAACAATGGCCGCAGCCGGTCCGGTAATCCGCTCCTGAAGAGCCTGGAAGGTGATAAAGAGCACAGGAACAACAAAGATACCGAGTACCATTCCCACAAACATACCGCCTATTGCAGCTGCACCGATAGAGTGATTGCCCTGGGCCGTCGGGCCGGTAACAAAGAGGAGTGGCAGAAGACCGGCTATAAATGCCAGCGATGTCATAAGAATAGGCCGGAGCCTTGCTTTTGCACCTGCGATGGCAGAAGCTGAAAGTGATTTACCTTCGACCCGACGCTGCAGGGCAAATTCTACAATCAGAATTGCATTTTTGGCGAGCAATCCAATAAGCATTATAACCGCAACTTGTACATATATGTTATTTTCGATGCCTGCCAGTTTAATGCCAAGAAATACTCCAAGCAAGCCTGTAGGTATCGAGAACATAACTGCAAGGGGAAGCAGATAACTTTCGTACAATGCCGCCAGCAAAAAGTAGACAAATACAACGGACAGCATAAATATAAAGAGCAGACCACCGGTTGATTCAAGTTCTTCACGGCTCTGGCCTTTCCAGTCGTAGGTAAAACCTGAAGGGAGACTTACTCGCGAGACCTCTTCAACAGCCTTGATAGCCTGCCCGGTACTGAAACCCGGTTTGACGACAGCGTTGATTGAAATTGCATTGAACAAATTAAAATGGTCTACTGATTCGGTACCATAAACCCGTTTCAGGTTAATCACTGAACTGACCGGTACCATGCTGCCTCGAGCGTTTTTAACAAAAATACCGTTCAGGGAGGATGGCTCAGAACGGTCGCCAGGTTCGGACTGTATGATAACACGGTAGTACTTACCGAAACGGTTGAAATCAGATGCCTGCATGCTGCCATAGTATGCCTGCAATACCGTTAACAGGTCTCGTACATTGACCCCCAGCTGGCCGGCTTTAACGTTATCTACAACAAGCTCATATTGGGGAAATGTTGCTTTGAATGTGGTAAAAGCAAAACCGATTTCAGGCCGTTTCATCAATTGACCTATAAACCCCTGTGCTATACCGCTGAACTTCTCAAGACTGCCGCCGCTACGGTCCTGCAGTACAAATTCGAGACCTCCGACAGTGCTGAAACCGGGAACCGTCGGTTGTGCCAGAGCAAAAAATGATCCTTCTCTATTGCTGAGTTTTTTTGATATCGTGGCAAGGATTTTTTTGATATTGCCGTCAGGCCCACGATCTTTCAGATCTTTGAGCTGAAGAAAAAGGAGTCCGGAGGAGGGCGAGGAACTGCGAGAGAGAATATTGATACCCGAAATCGATAAAACCTTTTGCACTGAAGGCATTGCACGCAGGATTTTAGCTGCGCTGTCCATAGCGGTCTGTGTTCGGTTAAATGAAGCCCCTGGTGGCAGGGTAACAGAGACAATCACAAAACCGTTATCCTCATCAGGGATAAATCCTGTCGGCATAGTCTTAAACATCCAGAACGAGAGGGCAATCATCAGACCGAGGAGGGTAAAGGTCAGGCGTTTATTGCGAATCAGAAAAACCAGACTGCCGAGATATTTGCTTTTTAAACCGCTGAAGCCAAGGTTGAAGGCCGAAAAAAAACGTTGACCGAATCCGCCGAACCGTTTCAGCTTCTCATGTTTTGAAGCACCCCCTTCCTGATGAAGATCGTGAAGAAAAAGAGCACAGAGAGCAGGACTAAGTGTCAGGGCGTTGACAGCAGAGATAAGTATCGCTATGGCAAGGGTAAACGCGAACTGCCGGTAGAATACTCCGGTGGACCCCTGAAGAAAACCTACTGGGAGAAAAACCGACGCCATCACAAGGGTAATGGTGACAATGGCTTTTGTAATTTCGCGCATGGCTGAAACGGTGGCAACCTTGGACGGATAGTGATTCTGTTCCATTTTGGCATGGACAGCCTCTACTACCACAATTGCATCGTCAACAACAATACCGATGGCAAGGACGAGTCCGAAAAGAGTAAGCACATTAATAGAGAACCCGAAGAGGTTCATAAAGAAGAAGGTTCCGATAATGGCTACCGGAACCGCAATTGCAGGAATAATTGTTGAACGCAAATCCTGCAGAAAAATAAAAACAACAAGAAAAACAAGAAGGAATGCTTCAATAAGGGTGTGCTGCACCTGTTCGATCGACTCATCAACAACCTTTTTGGAACTGAATGGAATGGCATAACTGATACCTTCAGGAAAAGACACTGATACCTTTTTCAGGACTTTACGTAGTCCGGTTTCAACTTCGTTGGCATTAGAGCCAGGAGCCTGATAGACGGCAAGAACCACCGCAGGCTGACCGTTTGCCTTGGTGTCTACTGTATAGCGATATGCACCGAATTCCACCCGGGCTATATCTCCGAGCTTAAGCAGAGTCCCGTCTGGATTAGCCCGAATAACAATCTCTTCATAATCCCTAGGGTAGGGGTTTTTGCCTTTATATTTCATAACGTATTGCATTGCCTCAGTACTGTTCTCGCCAAAGGAACCGGGAGCTGCTTCGAGGTTCTGGTTCTGAATAGCTGCCGATACTTCCTGTGGCGTCACGTTATACGCTGCCATCTGCTGTGGTCTGAGCCATATACGCATCGAATAATCCAGGTTGCCGTACACCGAAACCTGACCAACACCGGGAACCCTCGACAAATCATCGACAATATTGATTTTTGCATAGTTCTGCAGAAAAATCTGGTCGAACTCTTTTACACTGCTTGCCAGATTGATAAGCATGATCTGGCTGTTCTGGCGCTTGACGGTGGAAATACCTATCTGGTTAACTTCCGCAGGCAACCGGCTTGCCGCCTGGGCTACACGGTTCTGTACATTAACAGCAGCCTGATCGGCATTGGTACCCTGTTTGAAAAAAACCGTTATGGAGAGAGATCCGTCATTTGCAGAAGTCGAAGTCATGTAGGTCATATTTTCGACCCCATTGATAGCTTCTTCGAGCGGAGGGGCAACAGAACGACCAACAGTTTCTGCACTGGCTCCAGGATAACTGGCTGAGACAGCAACGCTGGGAGGGGCAATATCAGGAAACCTGGTTATTGACAACTGGTAGATACCGACAATGCCGAGGATCACCAGAATCACCGAAATAACGGTTGCAAGAACCGGTCTTGAAATAAATCGTTCAAACATGGGTACGTGCGTTTAGCTCTGCCTGGTCATGGTACGAATCGTATGTCATTCTGCTGAGCATTATTTGCCTGTCTCCTCTCGGGAGGCAGAATTTTTAACCGGTGAAATAATAGTTCCGTCCTGCAATTTTTCAATACCCGCAGTTAAAATGGTATCGCCTGGTTTTAAACCGGTACTCACAATAACATTGTTTGCACTCTTGCCGAAAACAGTTACAACCTGTTTTTTAACTTTATTGCCTTTACCAACAACAAAGACAAACACCTTGTCCTGCAGTTCAACCGTTGCTGCTTGAGGGACTTGAAGCACTTTATGCAACTGAGACTCTATTGCAACTTTTCCTGTATTGCCTGTACGAAGGAGTCCATGTGGATTAGGAAAAACTGCCCTTATCCTAATCGACGCCGTTGTTTGGTCAAACTGTCCGCTTATGGAACCAATGCTGCCTTTTTCAGAGTACAGGGTTCCGTCTGACATAGTAAGTGACACTGGTGAAACCTGTTTGAGCTTGTCTTGTATGGTTGCGCCTGGATACTTCTGACGAAAACGCATATAGTCATTTTCGCTCATGCTGAAATAGGCATAAATTTCACTGACATCACTGAGAAGAGTAAGCCATTCATTCTGGTTTTTACTCACAAGGCTACCCAGCCGTAATGGTATTTTGCCGATATAGCCGCTTACAGGTGCCTTAATGACGGTATAATCAAGACTAACCTGAGCGGAACGGGTTGCTGCCTTAGCCTGTTCAACGGCAGCTTGAGCTGCATGCATCGATGCTTTTGCAGTTTTAAGCTGGATATCAGCGATCACTTTATTCTGAACCAGTGGAACGAGCTTTTCTTCGTCAAGTTTTGCAATGACAAGTCTCGATTCAGCCGCATGCTGTGATGCCAATGCGCTGTTGTATTGTTCTCTGTATACACGATCATCAATTTTAAAGAGAGGCTGTCCCGTTTTTACAAAGGAACCTTCATCGACAAAAATTGTCTGGAGTGTACCGTCAACCTGCGGGCGGATTTCGACATTAACCTTTCCTTCCAGAAGAGCTGAGTAATATGTTGTGACTGTTGCATCTGAAAGATTAACCGTCATAACCGGCAGTGCAGGTTTGACTTTTCCCGAATCTTTGCCGTCATTTGCCGGTCCGCATCCATAAAAAAGAACCGGCAGGCATAATCCAAACACCAGAACTGCTCTATAAAAACTGTTTTTCAATGTATGGTTCATATCTCTGTTTATTTATCCGCTGTAATCATGTTCAATTCTTCGTTGCCTCTTAACCTGAACATTCGGCTTCTGAAACCGGCAGGCATCATCCCGGTTTGTACTTTAAAGAACCTGCTGAAATATGCCTGATCGCTGAACCCCAGCTCAAACGAAATCTCTTTGAAGCTTTTTCTGCCATACGCAATTTCCCGTTTTGCCTCAAGAATTAGACGGGTGTGCAGAATGCGAGTCAGCGTCAGATCAAATTTTTCATGAAGAATTTCGTTAATCCGCTTGGGTGTAATACCAAGGGCTGAGGCATAAAAACCGGCATACCGCTCTTTTCTAAAATTTCCCTCTATCAGTTCAAACAATACACTCATGCGTTGACCTCCCTTGTCATAAGCAAAAGCCGGCGCAAGGTTGCTTCTTGATATAAGCAAAAGAAAAGCCTTAAGATACGAAAGGAGAATGAAAAAGTCCTTTATCGCCCTGGACTCCAGCATCATAAGCTGTGATAACTGATGAAGCACCATGCTCTCCTCCGCTGTAATCCTAACACCCCTGTTCATAAACGGATTGAAGAGAACCCTCAATTGAGGATCCATGGTGTTGCTGAACATTTCACGCGAAAAAACTATGACAAAACCGGAAGGTGATGGCCCTTCATAGGCGTGAACCTGACCAGGAGCCAAAAGATAGATTAAGCCATCCTCAATGGGATAAGGCTCAAAATCAATGTAATGAGGTGTACCAACTGAAGAAGTAAACCAGAGAATTTCGAAAAAATCGTGACGATGGTTGTCACGGGAAAGTTCGTACCCTAAATCCTCAATGCTGATAATCTCAAAAAACGTATGCTCAAGCCTCGATACGGGTATATCGTGATTCGAGTTTACCTCTTGCATTGCTTAGTTTTCAAATTCTGAGTCTTTAAAAAGCATTCCTTCGACTGTTTTGTATAATCCAGACTTGTAACTTTTAACATAAGCTGTTACGGCTCAAATATGATTAGACAATCTTCCGCAAAATTTGGATTATTTGAACATTTCCCATGACAACAGTCATGACTAAACGTATCGAAACCTTTGCTCCAGAGCAAGCAACTGTTTTTTCAAGTCCAATCCTCCTCGATAACCGGTAAGCGCGCCATCACTTCCGATAACCCTGTGGCAAGGAATAAATACCGGTATAGGATTTCTATGGTTCGCCATCCCCACCGCCCGGCAGGCTGAAGAGTTTCCGGCTGCTGCAGCAACATCCTTGTAACTCATTATATTCCCATAAGGAATTGTACAGAGAACTTCCCATATTTGCATCATAAACACTGTCCCAAAAGGGTTCAGCGGTATTGAAAATGTTTTCAGCTTTCCACAAAGATAGTCGTTCAACTGCCTGAATGCCCGGGAAATAAGTTCAGTTTCAAAAATTTGCGCTTCTTGGTTAACGGCTTCAAAATCGAAAAAAAGGTTTGTTATAAAACCTCTATACTCTGCTATTCCAATAGTTCCTATAGCAGTATTTTGATAATGTACAAAATGGTTATTGCTCATATTACAGCATTATACGTATGTTGCATAACTTGCGCAATCCGATGAATGAAATACGTGTGATAACACTCAAAGAAACGGGTTTCGCCTGAATTCTTAACCACTATCAACGGAGGAATACCATGAACAAAATTTCTGTTTTGTTTTTTTTACTCACCATGATTGTTGCAAATACTAGCTACGCAGAAGAATTCAGCTTAAAAAGTGATGACTTAAAAGGACAATTGACCGAGGAGCAGGTATTTTCGGGATTCGGCTGTACAGGAAAAAACATATCCCCTTCCCTGAAATGGATTAATTCTCCACAAGACACAAAGAGCTTTGCTGTTACCGTATATGACCCTGATGCCCCTACAGGCAGCGGATGGTGGCATTGGCTGATTTTTAATATCCCGTCGACTGCTCATGAACTTAAAAAAGATGCAGGGAATCTGCAAAAAGCCCTGGCGCCTAAAGGCTCTACTCAAAGTGTTACAGACTACGGCAATTCGGGGTTTGGTGGTGCCTGTCCTCCTTTAGGTGATAAACCTCACCGGTATATCTTTACGGTATATGCTCTCAATGTTGCAACATTGGATGCAAATGAAAAAACACCACCTGCCATGGTTGGTTATATGCTGAATCAGCATGCCATCGGAAAAGCATCAATTATCTCATACTACGGAAGATGATATCATCAGAATTTTGACAATGTATATGGCGAGTTATCCTGGGTAGTGAAGTTGGTATTGTCTTTTGAATAAATGAATTATTAGAAAAGGAGCAATGTAATGGGTGAGGAATTTGAAGTAAAAGGACCACACGAAGAAGTATTGGAGGGTGGCGAAGGAGGTCATGGGTTTAATAATCGGATTGCCGTGATGACGGCGATTATGGCCACTTTAGGAGCTTTGCTCTCCTATGAAGCCAGCTTTACGCTTAGTGAGGCCATTATGTTCAAGAATGAAGCAGCTATAAAGAAAACAGAAGCGGCTAATCAATGGAATTATTATCAGGCAAAAAGCAGCAAGCAGAATATTGCAGAGCTTGCAGTTAATGTTACTACAGGCTCAGAGCAGGAAATTAAAAAAAAGGATGTTGCCCGTTATATTTCCGAAAAAGCAGAGATAAAAAGGAAAGCTGAAGGGACTGAAAAACTCTCAGTTGAAGCCGATGAACACTCTGAAAAATTTATGCATTCACACCATCGCTGGGCCTCTGGTGTAACCATGCTGCAGATTGCCATCTCACTGGCTGCGATAACGATTTTGACCCGGCGCAAGTGGCTTGAATATGGAAGTTTAGCATGCGGCACCATAGGATTGGTGTTTGGTGTCCTTGCCTGGTTTGGAGTGTAAAACAGCCATCGCGTTGTATGGCTGCACATAAATTTTATGGTTACTCGAATTCGATAAGAGCCTGACCACTTTTCACGGCCTCACCCGTTGTTGCCATAATCTTTTTAACGGTGCCGGCGGTATGGGCCGTAATGTTAGTCTCCATTTTCATAGCCTCAAGTACAACCAGCAGGTCGTCTACCTGGAGCTTCTGACCCACTTGCACATTAACCCGTTGCACAATACCAGCAATGGGGCTCCGGCATACCTTATCCTCGGGCAGTCCGTCAGCAACAGGCTGCATCGCCAGAGGTTGAGGTGATGAAGCAGTAACCTGCTTCGACTGAATGGTGGAGGTTAGTTCCTGGAACACGTCCGGCGTCCGGGTTTCTTCACCTTCAAGAACATCCACATCAACTATATATTTTTTTCCATCTATGGTTAAAATCAACTGCACGGTATGACTCCTTATTTAGTAATGCTGAAGGTATGGGATGACTGGATGGAAACTCGACCCAGTTGAGACCATGAACTCGGCCCCTGATCGGTAATGAAGCGTGCCCGGCGAATCCGAACGTTCTTACCCAAGTAGGCTGCGATTGCTGCCGACATGATGACCAGAAGTTCCGGGGTAACTATATCAGACTCACTGTTTCCTGTTTCAGAAAAGGTTGCTTCCATTGGAATACGTTTAAAGAGGAATCAGACCATGTTTCTTCTGGGGCCTGAATTCGCGTTTTGAATGAAGAAAATCGAGGGACATGGCCAGATAGCGACGCGTTTCAGCCGGTTCGATGATGTCATCCACCTGAAAGTGTGCAGCTGCTGCATACGGAGTGGCAAAGGTTTCGCGATACTCCTTAACCAGTTCCTGACGGCGCGTTGCAGGATCGTCTGCCATTTTGATTTCGTTGCGAAAGATAATGTCTACGGCGCCATCGGCGCCCATGACAGCAATCTCGGCCGAAGGCCACGAAACGACTCTGTCGGCATCAAGGTCCTTGCTGCACATGGCCAGATAGGCTCCACCATAGGCTTTTCTGAGAACAACGGTGAGTTTAGGCACAGTTGCTGCCGAATAAGCGAACAGCATTTTTGCACCATGCCGGATGATTCCGCCATACTCCTGCTCAACACCGGGCAGAAAGCCGGGAACATCAACAAAAGTGATAAGGGGAATATTGAAAGCATTGCAGAATCGTATAAAGCGGGCAGCCTTGTCAGAAGCGTTAATATCAAGCACACCGGCGAGAACATTTGGCTGGTTAGCTACAATACCAACCGTGCGACCCTGAATCCGTGAAAAGCCGATAACAATATTTGGGGCAAAAGAGGACTGCACCTCCATAAAGTCGGCGTTGTCGACAATATGACCAATGACCTCACGGATGTCGTACCGTTGTTTTGGGTCTAGAGGAATAATGGAATTCAATCGCTTGTCGGAAAATATAACCTCGTCAGCCTCCAAACGGGGCGAGTCCTCCAGATTGTTGGAGGGAAGAAATGACAAGAGACGTTTACAGATAACCATGGCATCCAGATCATCCTCAGCAATAAAGTGTACAACACCTGAGTTGTTCATTTGTGCTACAGGCCCCCCCAGAGCTTCAGAGCTTACCTCTTCGCCGGTGACCGCCTTAATAACCGAGGGACCGGTGATAAACATCCGCGCCGCTCTGGTCTGGATGATAAAATCAGTCAATGCCGGACTGTAGGCCGCTCCACCGGCGCATGGTCCACAAATAATGGAAATCTGCGGCACAACTCCTGAGAGCATGACATTATTGTAAAAAACCTTGCCGTATCCGGAGAGACTGTCGATCCCTTCTTGAATACGGGCGCCACCCGAGTCGTTGATCATGACAAAAGGTGAACCGGTTTTAAGACATGACTGCATCATCTGCACAATCTTCGTACAATGGGCCTCACCGGCCGATCCACCGGCAACGGTGAAATCCTGACTGGCAATATGCACCAGTCGACCATTGATGCTGCCTGCTCCAGTGACAACACCATCTGCAGCCATTTCCTTGTCAGTCATACCGAAGTTGGTACAGCGGTGTTTTGCAAAAATTCCAGCTTCCTGAAAACTGTCCTGATCCAGGAGAACGCCAATGCGTTCACGAGCACTGAGACTGCCAGCATCATGTTGCCGGTCGAGTCGCTCCTGCCCTCCACCCAATTGCAACTTCTCCTTTCTTTGGTTCAAATCCTGTATTATCTCGTCTATATTCATAGTATCCCGACAGTAAGCAAGTATTTTCAAGTTGTGTTTACTGGTATGGAGTTACGATCACCTTATGCTGGCGACCGCTCAAGGTTACGGAGTAGGTGATAGGACCTGTGATCGCACCCTGGTGACCTTCAACCGGTTTTGTTTCAGACTCCCCTGTTGCGGGGTTCCTTCCAAGATTACGAGGTCCTTCATGACGTTCAAGAAAAAATTTAGGCGCTACCTGAGGGAACATCGCATAGGTCAGAACATCTTCATCCGTACCGTTACATCCCTTCAGGGCAAGAGCCTCTCTGCGGAGCTTGTCCCATTCAGGCTTCAGGAGATCTGCCGGCCGGCAAGTGATCGGCTCTTTTTTTGCATGTTCATGAGCCATTTTCACCACGTCTGTATTCTTTTCTCCAGGTACAGCGCCATAATAGCCAAGCATAAGGTCGGCAAATTCGCCGGTCAGCACCTTATACCTTCCCATAAGAACATTAAGGACAGCCTGGGTACCTACTATCTGACTGCTTGGGGTCACAAGGGGAACATACCCAGTATCTTTGCGGACAAGGGGAATCTCATCCAGAACATCATTAATCCTGTCGCCGGCACCCTGCTGCTTGAGCTGGCTCTCCATGTTTGAAAGCATCCCGCCGGGAATCTGGCTTTTGAAAATTTTCGTCTCTACGCCGGTCACCTTAGAAAGGAACTCACTGTAACGTGCCAGCATCTCCATAAAATGGCTTTTTACCCGCATGACCTTTTCAAGATCAACGCGGGTTGTATATCCGGTACCCTCAAGCATTTCAATAAAGCTCTCCGTCGGGTTGTGCCCTGGTCCAAGACTCATGGAACTGATTGCGGTATCGACGCAATCAACCCCGGCCTCAACAGCCTTCATCAGGCTGACAAGCGTAACACCGGTTGTGGCATGAACATGAAGATGCACCCGAAGATCATTTCCGCAGGCCTCTTTAATTCCCTTAACAAGATCAAAGGCCGCCTGAGGTTTAATAAGGGCAGCCATGTCCTTGATGCATAAAGAGTCAACTCCAATATCCTGAAGTCTGCGAGCCTGGTCAACAAAAAGTTTTGTAGTGTGAATAGGGCTGACGGTGTAACATATCGTACCCTGAGCATGCCCTCCGACCTTTTTGACTGCACGTACCGAGGTCTCTATATTTCGCTGGTCATTGAGTGCATCGAATATGCGGAAAACATCAATACCATTCTCTGCCGATTTGTAGCAGAATCGTTCAACAACCTCATCCTGGTAATGTCGATACCCAAGAAGATTCTGACCGCGCAACAACATCTGCAGCGGTGTTTTTGGCATGAGTCTCTTGAATGTGCGCAAACGTTCCCACGGATCCTCGTTCAGAAATCGGATACAGGAGTCGTATGTTGCTCCACCCCAGCACTCAATAGACCAATAGCCGGCATCATCGAGGTCAGTGCAGGCCCCGATCATATCTTCAATTCCAAGCCTGGTGGCAATCAGGCTCTGGTGTGCATCCCGAAGAGCAAGCTCGGTAATATCAATGATTCGATTTATGGTAACTCCACTGGATGAGGTTAGAAGTTCGGTAATTTCCGCCTTCGGAAATCAGTGAAAACACTGTGAACCTACAAAATAAAGCCGACAGTTCAAACCACTGCTTACCCGAAAAGTTTGCCCTTAAAAACCCGCGAAAAATCAGCCAGGCATGGTGTCTCGTATGTAACAATTGAAAAGAAACATTGAGCATTGTATGGGTGAGACTATAGACCAAGGAAAAAACGATTTTAAAACACAGAAGCCCGCTCAATGCGGGCTTCTGTGTTGACTAAGCTACTTCTTACTTATAACTTAATCTATATGGCGGAGAGGGAGGGATTCGAACCCTCGATAGCCCTATAAGAACTATGACGGTTTAGCAAACCGTTGCCTTCAGCCGCTCGGCCACCTCTCCAAATGTAACTGGCGGAGGATGAGGGACTCGAACCCCCAAGGGTGTTAACCCGGCAGTTTTCAAGACTGCTGCCTTACCAATTAGACTAATCCTCCACAATGTATGTTAAGAACAGGTTCCAAAGATAGTGAATCCTCGTGAAAATGCCAGAAAAAAAACAGAGTCAGGAAACTTTCTTTGATTTCAACAGATTCTGCCGCTATTATTAGTCCCCCCGATACATCTCATTTGCCAGCAAAATTCGCTTCCGACAGAGAAATTATCCTCCTTGAAACCCTGCAGAAACCTGTATTCTCTCAGTTTCGATGCCGAATATAAAAATTATCAGGAAATAACGGTGAATTGAATTTCACGCTACCACATTCTACTTCTCCACCCCTGACAAAAGAACTGCACCTCTTCATGCTTTTGCTCCTTGGCAGAATGTGATGTGGACTCTGAGCACTGGTTGAATGAAAGAATAAATTCTTCTTCTCGTAGAAATCCATTCTTCTATATATTATTCTGACTTCCGTATTTTTGATAACTTGGCAGTATCATTGCAAATGCTGCCTTTTTTGGTAATGTAAAAATAAACGAAATAACAGAGGGGTTTATATGACGTTATGGAATTCAATCACAGGGCAGTTGCGGTCAGTCATTGAATGGAAAAGTCCTTCTGCGGATGTTCTTTTCCAACGATGGACGGATAATGGAGATGAAATCAAAAATGCGTCGAAACTGATCATTGGTCCCGGACAAGGTGCGATCTTTGTTTATGAGGGTCGTCCAGAAGCCGTTATTACCGAGCCTGGCATTATAGATTTGAAAACACAAAACATCCCGTTCTGGACTACGATCACAAAATTCATGCAGGCGTTTAAGAGTGAGCACAAAGTCGGGATCTATTTTTTTCGGACAGCTGAAATTTTGAACCAGGGTTGGGGTACGCCAGGGCCAGTAAAATATATCGATCCGCAGTACAAGTTTCCTGTAGGGATGAAAGGTTTTGGAAATTTCTCTTTCCGTATTTCAGATGCAGGCAGTTTCTTCATTAATGTTATGGGTCAGAAAGATGAGTACTCAGTTGATGAACTCCGTCTCGTCATTGTCTCAAGGCTTATTCAGCCACTTACAGATTTTCTTGCTGAAGCAAAATTCGGGTACAATGAAATTGATGCCAACAGGAATGAAATTGCTGATGGATTAAAGGGTAAAGTAGCTCCGATTTTTTTGACACTTGGTTTCGAGCTTAAAGATCTTCGTGTTGAAAATACTGATTTTGATGATGACACGAAGCACCGAGTTGCACGTATTGCAGATATGCAGGCTGAGGCTGAGGCGGCCCAAGCCGTAGGTTTGAATTATTCTCAAGTTCAACAGCTGGCAGCTCTTCGAGATGCGGCCCAGAACCAGGGTGGGATGGCAGGTATGGGTGTTGGTCTTGGTGCTGGCGTTGGAATGGGTCAAGCCATGGCTGGCATGATGACCAACATAAATGCACCGCAAACAACTGCGGAAGATCCAGTGGCCAAGCTTGCCAAATTGAAACAGATGCTTGACAGCAACCTCATCAACCAACAAGAATACGATACTAAAAAGCAGCAGATTCTTGCACAACTGTAATCAGATATTATGCGATCCACACACGTAATAAAGTTCCTTTTTATTATCGCCCTTGCCTTTCTTGGTATTCCTATAATCAGCGAGGAGCTTATTGCTCGAGCCGGAGGTGGTGGAGGAGGCCATGGCGGAGGAAGTCATGGAGGAGGAAGCGGGCACAGTAGTGGTGGATTCTCCGGCTGGGGACATTCCTCTGGTGGATTCCATGGGGGATCCGGCAATTCTCATTTTTCTCCATGGGCTGCCGCTATTATCCTCATTGTGCTCCTCTTCCTGGCTTTCAGACTTATTTTATTTCTCCAGAAAGTTTCTTCTGCAATGAGCACCACATTGGCAAGCAATGAAAACAAGCCTTTTATAAAAATCGATACATTGAAAGAATTTCAAGCAAGGAATCCTGACTTTGATTTATCAGAATTCTTGCAGAAAATCCGCAAAGCCTTCATTGAAGTTCAAACATCTTGGTCTGACCAAAATACAAATCGCATGCGCAGGTTCATTACGGACGGTGTCTATCAACGTTTCAACACCCAGTTCAAGATGATGAAGCTTCTGCAGCAGACCAACCCATTAAGCAATATCAAAATTGGGAATATATGGGTCGATAAGATCGAACAGGACGGCTTGTATGATATTATGCAGGTGGGAATAGAAGCCAGCATGGACGATAAGTTCGTATGTGCCCTGAACCACGAGCTGGACGAAGAAGGTTTACAGAGTTTTGTCGAATTCTGGTCTTTCATCCGCAAGCGCGGAGTACCGAAAAAAGACATTTATGATTCCGACAAATGTCCTAACTGTAGTGCTCCCCTGCCGGAGAATATAGGCGAGGTTTGCAAATGTACCCATTGTAATGCAATGGTCAACTCCGGGGAGTTCGACTGGATACTTTCAGAAATTACTCAAAAGGATGATTACTGCAGCAACGATGCGTTTTCAGAAAAGCTGGGTAATCTGGAATCAACAATACATGACATGGTATCGGTGTATGGAGATTTTTCAGTGCAACTGGTTGAGGACAAAGCTTCAAATGCATACATGCAGATCATGACTGCAAAAGCCATGCAAGATCCTTCTGTTATGCGCAGGTTTGTCTCTGATGAATTATTTCAGCTGCTTGCGCCAAAGATTGCGATGAATCAGGAGATTTTCAATCGTATTTTCCTGAACAAGGTAACTCTCATTGGTGCACAGAAAAAGGAAAATAAAAATATCCTCAACTTTGCTGTCATTTGCTCGATCCAGAGAGTGCTGGTTTCGAACAATAGGCTGGAGGTGGTTGATCCGGACATTATGACAACGGAAGAAGTAATTGTTATGACCCGCGATGCCCTCGCCGGGGCCGGAAAGGGCTCAATCTATCAACATACTTGTCCATCTTGTGGTGGTCCTGTCAAAGACACGCTTGATATTAAGTGTTCCTACTGCGGAAGTCTGCTCAACAGTACAGAGAATGACTGGGTTGTTAGCGCCCTGATGAACCGCTCAGAATTCTCTCAATATTATGCTTTAAATAAGTGAGCGACCTGGTTTTTATCGCACAAAGAAGATTGAATTAATAGAAAAATATTTCCTGATGCTCTTAAAGCTCACGACGTTTCTCATTATATATTTCTGTGCAAACGCGCTCAATGTTTCCTTCGCTGAAGTTCATGCCTTCATCCGAGACAATAAGAAGATCAAATCAGGATCCCTTGAAGCAACAGCCATCATGGATAATTGGAATCTGGAACAGCTTGATACAGCTCGAGAGCTTGATTACCTTACCAACATGGAAAAGGATATCATTTTGGCTCTCAACATGGTCAGGACAGATCCTCAAAGATATGCAGAGTTGTATATACGCCCGATCGCCGGTTCTTTTTCAGGCAATGTTCGTCGTATCAATGGCAGAGACCTTATAACCACTGAAGGGCATGCTCCTGTTGAGGAGTTATATGCCTTTCTGATGCACCATCAACCAGCACCGGCGTTTGCAGTTGATAAAAGCCTGCATAGTTCAGCTGACGAGCTTGCTCTCGATCAGTCATTGACGGGTGATACAGGTCACATAAGCTCAAAAGGAAGGGGCTTTGCTGCACGGATTAGAAGTTATGCCCAGTGGAAACAAGGTTTTTCCGAAACGGTCAGCTATGGTGGAAAGACAGGATTCGATATGGTCAATAATATGCTGATTGATGACGGGGTAAGCAATAGAATCCATCGGT
>SZXZ01000091.1 GCA_005843835.1 Chlorobium sp. | reverse complement strand
ACCTGAAGAAAAAAGAAGTTCCAAAACACCGCCTTTCTTTCTGGTATTACTTCGGAGGCCTTGCCCTTTTCTTCTTTATTGTTCAGATTCTGACGGGTTTACTGCTTTTGCAGTATTACAAACCAACAGAGGCTGAAGCATTTTCTTCTTTTGTCTTTATCCAGAAAGAAATTCCTTTCGGCTGGCTTTTCCGCCAGATCCACGCATGGTCAGCCAACCTCATGGCTCTCATGGCGTTTATTCACATGTTCAGCACTTTCTTCATGAAGTCGTACCGTAAGCCACGTGAGCTAATGTGGGTTACTGGGTTTGTACTTCTTGTGCTTACCCTTGGGTTTGGATTCACAGGATACCTTCTTCCTTGGAACGAACTTGCATTCTTTGCTACCCAGGTAGGTACAGAAACACCGAAAGTTGCTCCAGGTGGCGCAATACTTGTAAGTATTCTTCGTGGTGGTGAAGACGTTAGTGGCGAAACTCTTACCCGCATGTTCTCTATGCACGTAGTGTTGCTGCCAGGCCTCATTCTTCTATTGCTTTCAGCCCATCTCGCCCTTGTACAGATTCTTGGCACATCCGCCCCGATTGGTTACAAGGAGTCTGGCTTGATTAAAGGGTACGAGAAATTTTTCCCTACCTTCCTTGCAAAAGACGGTATCGGATGGTTGATCGGTTTTGTCCTGCTTGTTTATCTAGCAGCAGTCTACCCATGGGGTATTGGTGTTAAAGCCGATGCGCTTTCACCTGCACCTCTTGGTATCAAGCCGGAATGGTATTTCTGGGCTGAGTTCCAGATGCTTAAAGATCTCAAGTTTGAAGGTGGTGAACTTGTTGCTATTGTCCTCTTGACCATTGGAGGACTTGTATGGGCAGCAGTTCCATTCCTTGATCGCCAAGCATCTAAAGAACAGAAAAGCCCTCTCTTTACATTCTTAGGTCTTGCCGTTCTTGCCTTCCTTCTCATAAACACCTACCGTGTTTATCTGGAATATGGCTGGTAACTGAAACATATAGTTCAATAATACAAAAGCCCGGTTCATCCGGGCTTTTGTATTATTGAACTATACAGGTATTAAATAAAAAGCTCCTCAATAAAAAGGAGCTTTTTATTTGCGGCTTCTACTCGTTCGTTTCAGAGAGAATCTTGCCGGGGCTGTCCAGCTGAGAATTCAATAATTCTCCCATGTCATATCCCGCAAGGAATGCCCGCATATCTATTTTTTCAGTAGCCTCCACCCATTTAGCAATAACTGCCGCCGGCTTTACTTTTTCAAGAACGGGTTCCGGTTCCTTCAGCAATTCCTGCAGGGTTAACCATGCCATCAGAACACTGAAGCGATGTTCCCTGAACCAGATTTTATGATGACGCTCATCAAACTGAAGCACTCTGCCGAGATGGTGTTTGTTTGCTGCAAAAAGAGCTTGTAATAGCGTGTGCAGATATGTTTCCGGATCGTCCGCTACCAGCTCAGGCTTATAGTTGAGCATACAACAGAGAAGGTCTGGCAGGTTCTCGCTTGGAATGCCGATTGCACCCTTTTCCTGATAGATTGAGGCAAGCGCACTACTCATCAGCCAGTCATCAATAAGGTTTGCAGTTCCTGCTCCTCCGGTTACAACCATCTGCTGAATGGCATCAAGCACAATCCAGTGTCTGACAATCATAAAATATTCTGATCCAAGCGGACTGCTTAACCCGAGTGCGGTCTGCAGCTTTCTGCAATCCGACTGCTCAATCAGAAGCAAAGCAAGCTCAGAAGCTCTGCGATAGAGTGTTGAAGATGAGGAAGCAAGAGTTTCAGGAACAGTAAGAGGCCTTTCCATAAGTTCACTGAACTGCCATGCTAAGCCTTCGAGCAGCAGGGTAAGTGATGCGTCGAAAGCGATAACCTGATCCTCGTCATGTAATTCAGCAGACGAAGGCATCACCTTGTCAGAGGTAAGAAACGCATTCACTAGGCCGTGCAATGGTGAAAGGCTCATGGTAAGTACTGCCTGCTCTATCGATTCGGTTCCGCGACCGTTCAGTTCCACAGTCAGCCGGTCATAAGGTCGCAGTTTTGAAGGACGTACTTCCCGGAATTCGAGAAAAACATTGTACTTATATCCATCAAGTGAAACCATAAGACCGTTCTCTGCAATCTCCCGGTTAGACCGGATAAACTCCATGCCACTGGCATTATCCCTGAAAATAACAAAGGTACCGTCCTGATGGCTTAAGTTGAGCCCATCAATCAGCGAACTCTGTCTGATTTCATCATCCTTTTTGTACCCTACCGATGTTTTAAGCCATCCGATGGCATGTTCAAAACAGTTGTTGAATACTACAAGAGCTTTTTCGTCATGTAGTCTGTTTGAATAGGCAAAAATATTTTCATTGACATTGCCTTCAGGAGAATAAACATCATAAAGAAAAAAGTTGCGTACCTCTGCAAACAGCGGACGCTTTTTCATGATGGGAAAAATCTCGCGGTAATGTCGCGACACGAGGTTTTCATCAGGTTGTTCATCATAATAAGCCTTGGCGTATTCCATGCCATACTTTTCAGTAAATCCCTCAACCTGTCCATGACCGAACATAGGCAGTCCGGGCATAGTGAGCATCATCATGCATACACCGAAATATTTATCCCCCCGGCCAAACTGGGCAATCGCGGTATCTTCATCAGGGTTGTTCATGAAGTTCACATACCGTTTCAAAATTTCCGCGTCAAATTCAAGCGTGTTCTTTATCAAGTAACGGTAATCGGCATTGTCCTCTTTTTTCAGCATATGCATGAACGCACTGTTATAAACCCTGTGCATTCCAAGTGTGCGCACAAAATATCCTTCCAGCATCCAGAACGCTTCAGCAAGTAACAGCGTGTCCGGAACTTCACGATGAATCCGGTCCACGACCTCCCGCCAGAACTCTTCTGGAATGGCAGCATCAAATTCATTCATGCTCATGGAAAAGGATGAGCGCGAAGGTACACCGGCACTATGACCATGCAGAGGAAACCACAACCGCTGAATATGCCGTTTTGCAAGCACCATGGCCGCATCAAAACGGATGATAGGAAACATTCTGGCTACATGGAGAATTTGCTGAATAACTCCTTCACGAACTTCAGGACTCAAAAAGTTCAGCTGGGCAGTATCATTCCATGGCATGATTGTACCGTCATTACCATGATAAATATAACGGGTATCTCCATTCAGGTAGTCAACCCGTTTAAAAGTCACCGCTGCATCAGAGCGGTTCCAGTAGCCGTCTTCAAGATAAATGCCATAACGGGAATCACTGCTGAGATTAGGTCCGTTATATGAATAATTAAAATAAGGTGGTGAATCCGTTGAAAGAAACCAGTCCGGATTGTTTCGAACCAGCTCCGAATCCATACCAGTATGGTTCGGAACCATATCGCTTGCTAGACGGATACCGCGGATTTTAGCTCTGTAACGAAGGTTATCATAACCTTCATAACCACCGATATCATCAGAAATCTCATATTTTTCAAGTGCATACGCCGATGCTTTCGCTTCAGGATTTCCCTGCAGCTGCTTAATTTTCTGAGAAGAATAGCTTCTTTGCCAGAGTCCGATCAGCCATAACGCAGTAAAGCCTCTTTCGGCCATCTGGTCAAGTTCATTATCGGGAATATCTTGCAGGCGGTGTATAGGTCGATGGTAAAGTTTACTCAGCTGATCGAGCCATACATACGTACTTTTTGCGAGCATGACCACTTCAGGCATCCATGATGAATCAAGAGAGTAGTTTGCCACCGCATTGTCATCAAAAGCACTGTAATCCGGTATCTGGGCCTCTTTTTCAAAAAAGTGACCCTCTTTGCTTGCATCGTCAGCTCTGGCGATCTTTTCGAAAAACAGGTATTTGTCTTCTTCCTCAATTAAATCAATAGCAGCAGGAAGCAATGTCCAAAAAGGAGAATCTGCCAGCAGATCAGTCCAGTTCAGGCGGATATACCGAAGCTGCTCAAGTATGCTTGCTGGAGCGTGCCTGATTGGTTCAGTCAGCAGCTCCACAAGGTCAATATTGCCCGGGCCAACTGGTCCCATAGCCTTCATTGAACTCTGCAAAGTCAGAATCAGCTTCCGGTAAGCATCTTCCCGCATTATCTTTTCATCGGTCAAAAGATCGGAAAACTGTTCCAGAGCTGGATTCTGGGTATTCAGCCATACAAGAAAAGACTCTTCAAGAAGATATTTTTTATTTGCATGCTGGCTCACCCAGGCTGAGGGAGCTTCAGATCCAGAGTAAATATTCCGGGTAGGAAAGGCACTGATAAAACGAGTCAGATAATTTGTTGACTTCTCAATTGAAAGCTCAGTCTCAAAGGTTCCATAAGCGCTGTCAAGCAGGGTTGGCTGTCGGACAGCCATTGATGAAGTCATGACATAATGAAACAGTTCATGCAGCAGTTTCATGCCGTGGAACTGTGCCGGCAGAACCGGTTTCGCTTCTGCACCCTTCTCTTTTTTCAGGAAATCATTGATGATACCTGCCTGTTGTTCAGCTTTTTTAAAACTTTCCTGACCGGAGGCGGGCAGAGAGAGAAATTCCGGGTCAGTCAGATGAAAGAGGTTTCTGGCATTGCGGTTGACATAAAAGTGTTCCTTATTCTGAACTACTGTCGGGTTATTCTTGATGGTCATAGTCGGGGATGTAATGCCCAAAAATTATACTGGTTGAGAGCATCATAGAACACATGCAATTCCGACTATACCCGGAATTACCTGATTTTCTCTGAGCCCTGAATTCTCAATTACTCTAATACACACAGCGACTTTCGCTCTACATAAAATACCACTACACTTCGAGATACTCGTTACCTGCAGCCGAGCACAGATAAGGTATTGCAAAGCGGGAATAATCGCACCCGTAAAGTACGGATTTCTGAAACAAAAGTCAGGCTGTCATAGAGAAGTATTGTGTAAGTGGTACTCTTGTTCGCAGGATCGACAGTAAAATTATTTGATTTTACTGTCGATATATCGTTGAAGGTAGTTGAATCCAAGATCTTTGGCAGAACGCAGAATGTCTATGCCGATGCTATAGAGTGCGCCGCGACTCTGCGTTGGCGAAGGTGAACATTCAGGTTTTGCCTGTGATGCATAGCTCCTGTTGCCTGTTAATGCTCTTGTGAGGATTAAAGTGGCCAAAAAAGTAGTACCTGCGGCAATTAAAGGATATTTTTTTACCATTTCAACAGGGGCGAGTTCAGCTTTAAGGTCATCTTTCAAATGTTGAGCCCTTGACTTTATCTCTCCTTCTTTTTCACTTATCGTGTTCTGCAGCTCTTCTATTCTTGCTTGAATGCCGCTTAACGGTTCATTTTTTGTAGTCATTGACCGATAAAAATATTTTTTGAAGCATGTTTTTCAAAAGTAAAGGTTTGAACTTCACGAAAAACACAAAGCAGGAAATAAAAATAAGGCTCACCATGAGATAACCCAGAAACAAGTGACCCAGAAGTTCCCCGGTGAGCATCGCGAAAGTAGTGATAAGGTAAGCAATTCCGATAACCAGAACTACACCAAGAATAACCATAGCTGCCACAACCGAAATTTTTTCGGTAAGCTCAATCTTAAGGAGTTCGATTTTTGACTCTATAATAACAATGACGTCTTCATACGTGGACGTTACCGTATCATCAAGGATTTTATGGATTCCGGTTTGTTTGCGTTTCAATGGTGTTGATGCCGGAACCTTTTCCTCTGGGCGGTTCATCATATTGTCTTCAAGGTAAATACCAGTTATCTCTTCTTTCTAAGCAAAAGTCCGAACAAAGCGCCTGCCCCCAATGAATAAAGCAAAGCCTTCGAAGGGTTATTTTTAATATACTCTTTCACTTTCTCACCGCTTTTTACGAGTGTTTCATACGACTCACTTTCCTTAAATGTCGCATAAGCCTCTGATAAGGTGTTACCTAGCTCTTCCAACTGGTCCGGAATGAGTTTTTCGCGATTCGGTTCCTTAACAGTGTTTTTTGTTTCACGTTCATGCACGATAACCGGGACTTCCTGTTCCATAATAGCTCCAAAGCTTATGATGATTTTCTTTAAACCAGTTCAAAAAGAATATATAAAAACAATGTCTTCTTTTTTATTGTACTCTGCTACTGAAGAGTTCTGCCACCGTCAACGGCAATTATCTGGCCGGTAATATAATCGCTTTCCAGAAGAAAGGTGATCGTTTTGATAATATCAAGTGGGTCGCCAAGTCGTTTAAGCGGGATTTTTTTAATCATCTCCTCCTCGCTGTCCATCTCTTTTTCTGGATTTATTGTAACGGTACCAGGCGCGATTGAATTAACAAGAATAACGGGAGCATAAGTTTTTGCAAAAATTTTAGTCAGGTGCTGTATTCCGGCTTTCGATACCGTATAAGGTGCAAAATTTCGCCAGATAAGATTAGCGGAAATATCGGTCATTGTAATTATTCTAGACACAAAAGACTGTTTCTGCATAATTTTTACCGCTTCCTGCAGCGTAAAAAATGTTCCCTTAAGGTTAGTATCCACAAGATCATCCCATTTCTCTTCGGTAACAAGAGGTAAAGGTGTACTGTAAAAATTTGATGCGCTCGTAATAAGAAGATCAAGGCGATTAAACTGTCGGCGAAACTCAGCAAAAGCAGCTATTATTT
>SZXZ01000023.1 GCA_005843835.1 Chlorobium sp. | reverse complement strand
GCAACCCGAAGAAGTACTTGCTGCAGCAGAATCTCTCTTCAGTATGCCTAATATTACCCTTCGCGGACTCATGACAATAGCCTCACCGGACAGGATAATGGCGCGTGAGGAGTTCCGTAACCTTCGCATTTTACTTGATTCTCTCAAAAAGATATCCCCGGACCCACTGAAACTTACCGAACTTTCCATGGGGATGAGTGGTGATTTTGAAGACGCCATACAGGAAGGAGCAACTATGATTCGAGTTGGATCAGCAATTTTCGGCTGGCGCTGAATAACAAGTCCTTTACAGTTAATCATTAATCTATAAATCTACCTTATCATGATTTCACAACAGGTTAAAATTCAGGAAGCGGTCGCTTTTATCAGAAAACAAACACTAGATCAATTTCCAATCGGAATAGTCTTAGGAACAGGCCTTGGGGGTTTAGCAAAAGAGATTCAGATTGATTTTTCACTGGACTATGGCGACATACCGAATTTTCCTGTCTCCACCGTTGAAACCCACCACGGAAAACTGATTTTCGGAACACTTGCCGGAAAAAAAGTTGTTGCAATGCAGGGTCGTTTCCATTTTTATGAAGGTTACTCCATGCACCAGATTGTCTTTCCGATCAGAGTGATGAAGCATCTCGGAGTCAAAACCATCGGCATCACCAACGCTTGCGGAGGCTTGAATCCTTCTTTCAGAAAAGGAGATATCATGCTGATAGATGACCACATCAACATGCTGGGCAGCAACCCCCTAATCGGACAGAACGATCCTGAAACTGGCTCGCGTTTCCCTGACATGTGCGCCCCATACTCACTCCGTATTCTTGAACTTGCCGAAAAGGTTTCACTTGACCATAAAATCAAGCTTCAGCGTGGAGTCTATGTTGCACTTCCCGGCCCATGTCTTGAAACCAGGGCAGAATACCGAATGCTGAGACTCCTGGGAGCAGATGTTGTTGGTATGTCTACCGTACCTGAGGTAATAGCCGCCGTACATCAGGGAACGGAAGTTTTCGGAATGTCCATTATTACCGATGAATGCTTTCCTGATAACCTTAAAGCCGTCAGCATCGAAGAAATCATTGAGGTATCTAACCAGGCAGAACCAAAAATGACCACTATTTTTAAATCAGTTGTTGCAAACCTTTAACCTTCCTAATAAGTATGATTGATGCCATTTCGTTCAATGACAAGACCCTTCGCTATCTGGACCAGCGTTATCTGCCTTTAAGGGAAGAGTATGTTTCGACCAGAAGTTATCAGGAGGCTATTGAGGCCATTAAAACACTTGCAGTACGTGGTGCACCTCTTATAGGAGTTGCCGCAGCATATACCGTAATACTCGGCATTAACAGCTTTAAAGGAAACAAGGATGAGTTCCCCGGGTTTTTTACATCCCTCATTGCTGACGTCGAGGCTTCCCGTCCAACTGCCGTCAACCTCTTTTTTGCAACAGACCGCATAAAAAGGGTTTATGACAATCATTTTCAGTCGGATACCATAGAGACCCTGTTTACGAAAATGATGGAAGCTGCCCGTAAAATTCATGATGATGAAATCGCCAACTGTGATTCCATGTCCCGGCACGGCGTCGAACTGATTAAGAGTGATCTGGCTGAAACCCTTAAAAAACGTAAACTTAATGTCCTGACCCACTGCAATACCGGCACTCTTGCAACGGGCGGATCCGGTACAGCGCTCGGGGTCATTAAGCTCGCTTGGCAGGAAGGATTGATTGAAAAAGTCATCTCTGCAGAAAGTCGTCCGCTATTGCAAGGTCTTCGGCTTACGGCCTGGGAGCTTGAACAGGAAAAAATTCCGTTCATATCAATTTCCGATTCATCCTCAGCATTCCTGATGCAAAGAGGAATGATAGATTTTGGTATCGTTGGAGCGGACAGAATTGCCGCAAACGGAGATACTGCCAACAAAATAGGCACCTGTGCCCATGCCATAAGCGCCTGGCATCACAATATCCCGTTCTACATTGCTGCACCGGTATCAACGATTGATATAACGCTAAGCAATGGAACACAGATTCCGATTGAGGAGCGTAACGCTGACGAACTGAGAACCATTTTCGGCACTCAGGTTGCTACTCCTACAACTCCAGTGCTCAATTATGCCTTTGATGTCACTCCAGGAAAATACCTCAGAGGGATCATTACCGATAAAAAGGCTGTTGTAGGTGACTATGAAAGCGAACTTAAACTAATCGTGTAAACGCACTCAACTTCTCATAAAAAAACTGCTATCTGTTCAAATTATTAAAACCGGGTATTACATACCCGGTTTTAATAATTTCAATCAAGATTAAGCTGTATATTAGTACATGTTTTTTGTATATATGCACCATAAAAAGAGTATTCCATCTTTAATCATATGCATTTCGGCGTTCCATTTTTTTGAGTCTAAAAATATCCGGAGGATGGCATGAGCGAAGCGAGTACCGAAAAATACAATTTTGCGATTGTACGTGGTTTTGCTTTTTCTGCGCTGTTCTGGCTTGTCATCGGTCTTATTGTCGGTCTCTGGATTGCCTTTGAAATGTTCAATCCTGCATTGAACCTTACCCCTTGGCTCAGTTTTGGACGTCTAAGAGTTGTTCATACTAACGGACTCGGTCTCGGTTTTGGACTCGCAGCGATTTTTGCAACATCATACTATATCCTTCAACGCCTTACACGAATACCCATCCTTTTTCCGCGTCTGGCTCAAGTTCATCTCTACTTTTTCAATACGGTTATAGCTTTAGGGGCGCTGAGCCTCTTTGCAGGAATGAATACCACAAAAGAATATGCTGAGCTTGAATGGCCTCTGGATATAGGTGTTGTCGTTCTCTGGGTCATGTTTGCCGTCAATGTGTTCGGCACGCTGATAAAACGGAAGGAAAAGCAGATGTACATCTCACTCTGGTACATCATTTCCATGACCGTGGCCATTGCTATTCTTTATATTGTCAACAACCTTGAAATCCCTGTCACTCTCTTCAAGTCATACTCAGTCTATGCCGGAGCAAACGATGCCAATGTCGAATGGTGGTATGGCCACAATGTTGTAGGCTTTATATTTACCGTTCCGATACTTGCAATGTTCTATTATTTCCTTCCGAAATCGACAGGACTTCCCATCTTCAGCCACAGGCTTTCCATCGTATCATTCTGGGCACTTAACTTCGCCTATCTCTGGACAGGAGCACACCACCTCATGCTGACCCCCCTGCCGGAATGGATCCAGACGGTTGCGATAGCCTTCAGTATATTTCTGATTGCCCCATCATGGGGTTCGGTGGTCAATGGCTATTACACGCTCCAGGGAAACTGGGATCAGATGCGCACCAATTATCTGACAAAATTCTTCATTGCCGGTATCACCTTTTACGGGCTCCAGACACTTCAGGGGCCTCTGCAGGGACTGAGAACCCTTAATGCGTTCTTTCACTATACCGACTGGGTTGTCGGCCATGTGCACATGGGCACTATGGGATGGGTAACGATGGTTATATCGGCATCATTCTATTACATGATTCCACGCATTACCAATAAGGAGCTTTACAGCATCAAACTTGCCGACACCCATTTCTGGCTTATTCTGGTTGGTCAGTTCACCTGGACTATCACCATGTGGATTGCAGGAATCCAGCAGGGAGCCATGTGGAAAGCTACCAATCCGGATGGTTCGCTGATGTACAATTTTCTTGATACAGTAACATCCCTTTACCCTTATTACAAGTTGCGGTTTGCTGCAGGGGTCATCTACTTTATCGGCATACTGGTTTTTGTCTGGAATCTAACTATGACCGTCAGAAAACAATCAAGCCAGACTGAAGTATAACCGAGACATCAACAAACAGGAGCTGCCATCATGGGGATCACTTCAAAACCGGTTGTTTTTGCTGTTCTTGCAGCTGTTCTCATCCTGATCGGTACTACAGTAACCGTTTTTATTCCTCTTTTCATGCCTTCGACTCAACCGGTCAGCACCTTTATTAAACCATACACTGCGGTAGAACAGGAGGGGCGCGACATTTATATGCGTGAGGGGTGTAATAACTGTCATACCCAGACAGTAAGGCCTCTGAGAACCGAAGTGCTGCGTTACGGGGAATACTCAAAACCTGAGGAGTTTGCTTACGACAGACCCTTTCTCTGGGGATCACGGCGCACAGGGCCAGATCTCAATAGAGTCGGAGGAAAATATCCCGATTCCTGGCATTACAAACATACCGCAAATCCTCAAGGCATGTTTGAAAAATCCAACATGCCTCCGTACGGCTGGCTTGCCAAAAACCAGCTCGAGACCACATACTCGTTCAAGAAAACATCCATACTGGGCTATGGCTACTCTGAAAACGATGTTCGCCAGCAGATTGAACAATACCGCTTAAAAGTCACTGATGAGAGCTATCCCTCAAAAGAGAGCCGAAACCAGGTAACACCGCTTGAAATACGAAAGCAACTAACCGAAATGGATGCCCTGATTGCCTACCTTCAGAAACTTGGACGCGATGTTAAAAAGATGGAGGCTGCACAATGAGCTTTTCAGGTTTAGCTTATCTCATTTTTACCGTGCTTCTCGCCATAATTTCCGGAGGAATTATAGCCTATTACTACAATCCAAAGCGAAAAGAGAAAATTGAGGAGCCAAAACACAGAATGCTTGATGATGAGAAATGATAAAATAGAATAGAGAGAAAAAGGAGATAACCATGCATGAACAAGGAGAACCCCAGGAAAGCCATAATAAAATACCCAAGGGATGGCTGTTGTTTTTTTTCGGGGGAATTATCTTTGTGATCGCCTATATCGTATTATATACACCTGCCATTTCCGGCTGGTCATTCTACAAGGAGTTTGACAAGGAGATGGCATCGGCAGCCAAAACAGAGCAATCGGTTGCCGTCAAGCACTATTCGGGCGGCAAAGAGGCCATTAAGGATGGTAAAGAGATTTTTGCAAACACCTGTGCACCTTGCCATAACGCTGATGCGACCGGTGGAATCGGCCCTAATCTTACAGCTGCTACGCTTAAGTTCGGAGCGACCCAGAAGGATATCTATGAATCCATCGCAAATGGGCGACCCAATGGAATGCCTCCATTTCTTCAGCAGGTTGGCTCAGAAAAAATCAGCAAGGTTACAGCCTTTCTTGAGTCACTGAGAAAAAAATAATTAGCGCCAAGTCGGGAGCTTGCCATTTTGTGGAAAAAATACAGAAGAGCCATCGAAACAGTTCAGGCATTTATCTTGACCGGCCTGCCATTTTTAACCATCAACGGCCAAAGTGCACTAAGATTTGAAATTCCAACACTTAAGCTCTATGTTTTCGGTTCGGTTATCTGGATAAGAGAATTCTATCTTATTCTTGGCATAGTGCTTTTTTGCCTGCTCTTTATTGCCTTTGTTACTGTCATTTTTGGAAGAATCTGGTGCGGCTGGCTCTGTCCGCAAACAGTACTGCTCGATTTGAACCAAAGCATTGCAAAACTATTTGGCAGAAAACAACAGAAAACCATACAGACTCTGCTTCTGATCCCCCTTTCTGCTCTTGTGTCGATCACCATGATCTGGTACTTTGTACCTCCTGCTGAAACGCTTAAAACACTCTTTGTTTCTTCAACTGTGACCTCCTTTTTTCTTGTACTGTGGGTTGCTGTCTATCTTGAACTGGCGTTTCTTGGACGGAGATTCTGTACGTCGATCTGCCCCTACGCCATGCTGCAGAATGCCCTGTTCGATAAGGATACCCTTATTATTGAGTACGATGTTTCCAGGGATGATACTTGCATGAAGTGTGATGAATGTGTCAGGGTGTGCCCTGTCGGCATCGATATCAAACAAGGATTGAACTCTAGCTGCATTGCCTGCACCGAATGTATTGATGCCTGCAGGGTAATCAGTGAAAAAAGAGGTATGCCACCTTTCCCGAACTTTAAAGGAAGGATAGTTCGGCCGAAAACATTCTGGCTTGGGAGCATAACTGCCTTTGCTGCACTGGTTCTTTTCCTGTTGATATGGAACCGTCCACCCGTTGACTTTCTCGTTATCCGCGACAATACTCCCCTTCCTTCAGGATTGAACAGATACTCCTACACCATTTATAACAACGGAGGAAATGAGATTGCCCTTGAATTATCCTCACCCGATAATGTCACCCTGATTGGTGAACACTCAATCCGGTTACCGTCATTTTCTGCCATACACGGAAGTATATTAGTGAAACCAAGCGGCAAGCTTGAGCATCTGCGTCTCGGCATCTCCGGTGGAGGAATTTCAATTATCAGAAATACCGGCTTTTTATGAAGATCTTTTTCTACAT
>SZXZ01000013.1 GCA_005843835.1 Chlorobium sp. | reverse complement strand
ATATTACAGGAATCACTTCTATAAAACGAGAAATAAAAATTGATACAACACAAGCTCTGAGATTAAAATCTGCAGAAGAGTCTATCGATAATCTTTACGACACCGGTGCATTTGCAAATGTGTCATTATCTTCGGAAACACTTCGGGCGACTGATGTCAGCAAACAACCCATATTGAGGTTTTCTCTTGAAGAAAAGCCCCCTTCTGTGCTGAGACTCGGATTGCGGTACGATGAAACAAACAACGCACAATTCCTCCTTGATTTCAGAAACGAAAATCTCGGTGGTACAACCAGTTCACTCGGCGGATGGTTGAAAGAGGGTAAAAGAAACAATTTGGTAAACATGGAGTTTAATATTCCACGCATTGGGTCAACGCACTTGACTATGTCGTCCCGTTTATTTTATGATGAGCATCTTTTCGATAACCGTGTTATTTCATTTTCAAAGTCGCTTTTTGGTTTTCATTCAACCGGATCAAATTCTTATGGAATTCAGAAATACGGCGTAAGCTCAGGGTTTGGTACCAGAATCAATAAAAACGGTAAAGTTATTGTTGATATGACGTTCCAGAATGCAATCTCTTATGCCGAACAAACTAATGGGGGCGGGTTAACGACCTCGAATATCAATATGTTTTCGGTAGGCTCACAGTTTACCCTTGATTCAAGAAATAACCCTTTGACACCCACTTCAGGCAGTTATACCAACTTCAGATATACGAATTCTTCGGGATCGCTTAATGTTCATGATATTTTTTGGCAGATATCGGGCAACCATGAAGGAAATCTGCCTCTTGGACCTAAAACAACATTGCAGTATTCCGGACTATTCGGCCTGAGCAGCAACACCGTGCCTCTGTCAGAAAAATTTTTTCTTGGCGGACCTGGTACAAGCTACAGCCAACAATTTATAGGGTTAAAAGAAAATGACCTTCCTGGAAACAATATTGGGGCAGCAGGAATACATCTGCGTTACAGCCCCTCATTTGCGTTGCTCTTTCCAACGTCGATTGTACTGCATTACAATGTCGGCAATGCCTGGGATGACAAGGATGATATCTCAGTGGGCCACCTTATACACGGAGCCGGAACAAGCCTGATTTGGGATACGCCTCTAGGCCCTGCGAGGTTTACTGTATCAAAAGCATTTGCGTTTCTTAAAAATACCGCAAATAATGATTCGTCATCACTTAGATTTTCAGACAGCATCTTTTATTTCAGTCTTGGTCATGACTTTTGAGGCGAACTTTTTTGTATTATTACGCTCCTCGGCATAAGCAGGAACAATACTGTAATCATGATCATGGAAAAGCTTTAGCGCGAATACGATGCAAAAACCTCATATACTGGTCTGTAATGATGACGGCATAGAAGGCGAAGGCCTTCATGTGCTGGCAACTGCGATGAAAAAAATCGGGACTGTGACTGTTGTAGCACCTGCAGAACCACATAGCGGAATGAGTCATGCGATGACACTGGGCGTTCCACTGAGAATTAAAAAGTTTTTAAAAAACAGTCGTTTTTTCGGTTATACGGTTTCCGGTACCCCTGTGGATTGCATAAAGGTAGCTCTGAGCCATATCCTGCCAGCAAAACCTGACCTTATTGTATCTGGCATAAATTACGGCAGCAACACCGCCATGAATACTTTATATTCTGGCACTGTAGCTGCAGCTTTAGAAGGCTCTATACAGGGAATAACCTCTTTGGCATTTTCATTGACGACTTATGAACATGCTGATTTTACCTATGCGGGTAAATTTGCGCGCAAACTTGCAAAAAAAGTTCTTCTTGAAGGATTGCCCCTTGATACTATTCTTTCCGTAAATATCCCTAATGTACCGGAATCAGAGATTACAGGGATTGTAGTCACAGAGCAGGGACGTTCACGCTGGGCAGAAAATGCTATCGAAAGAAATGATATGTTCAATAACCCCTACTACTGGCTGAATGGCACCCTCCTTCTGCTCGATGAAGATTTGCACCAGGATGAATTTGCTGTTCGACAAAATTATGTCACTATTACCCCACTTTCATGCGATCTGACCAACCATGGATTTATCAGTGCGGTTAAACAGTGGAACCTGCAAAAATAAATAGTGTGAACACCTTTCTTCTTGATTATAAACAGATTCTGACTCCTAAAAAGGGTTTTTCAAAGCTTTTTCGTGACTATACATCTGATGGCCCTGAACGTTCAGAATTAATTTCGGAATGTTTTCACCTTGATTACCAGAAAGAGGCTGATTACTATCGACAACTTGGACTGCTTGGATCAAGAACTTTTGATCGAGAAACGTTGACACGGGTTCTGAGAGATCAGAATACACGATATGGATGTACGGAACTCCATTTGCGGGAAATTGACAAGCTGAAATCTCCAAGATGTATGGCTGTTGTAACCGGACAGCAACTTGGTCTTTTTACAGGGCCCATGTATACCATCTATAAAGCTCTGACAGCCATTATTTTTGCTGAACGTCAAAAGTCAATCTTTCCGGAATATGATTTTGTTCCAATATTCTGGCTTGAAAGTGAAGATCATGACTATAATGAATCAGCCCACACAGCCGTTTTCTCTGAGAATCAGATTGTTCACGTTAACCCGGAACCGTATAGGCGACTACCTGACCAAATGGTGGGCAATACAAGTTTCGGAGAAGAGATCAGTAGGACGGTTGACGAATTTCTGCAACTGCTGCCGGATTCAATTCATAAAAAGACTATTACTGACATTCTCAAGGAAAGCTATTGGCCCGGGAGCACTTTTGAAATGAGCTTTGCTCATACCATGATGCAATTGTTCAAGGAACAGCCTTTGATTCTACTTTCAAGTCAGGATCAGGAGTTTAAGCGGCTTTCGGTTAACATTTTTTTAAGGGAACTTTCGTCATCACCCGCTTCGTCATTTAATGTCGTGGCTCAGAGCTCTCGTCTGGAAACCCTAGGTTATGCTGCTCAAACGAAACCAAGAACAGTAAATCTTTTTTATATCAACCAACTTGGACAGCGGCAAAAAATAGAACACCCTTCAGAGGACTCGTTTTCGATAGTTCCTGACAAACAATGCTATTCCAAACACCAGATGCTTGAACTATGTCAGGATCACCCTGAAAAGTTCAGCCCTAATGTAGTCTTAAGGCCAATTGTTCAGGATTATGTTTTGCCAACCTTTGCCTACATTGCCGGCCCCGGAGAAATCAGCTATCTGGCTCAGTACCGTAAAAATTATGAGCACTTCGGAATTTCAATGCCGTTTATTATCCCTCGGGGCAGTTTTACATTGGTCGAACCGAAGATCAACCGGATCATGGACAAATTGCTCAAGGTAACTGGAAAACCTGGATTTTCGCGCAAACAGATTTACCATGCTGTATTTGGAGATCTTCAGCAGGTGAAAAAAAATGCTGTCGGGATTTCTGAAAACCCGGAACTTGATGCGCTCTTCGAACAAACCAAGGATGATATTCGAAGGGCATTCGAAGCTCTTGGCCCCGTGCTTTCCAAAATCGACCCTACTCTTGAACCTTTTTTAGCTGCGTCATCCACACAATCAACAAAAATTGTTGAAGTCATTGAACAGAAAGCATGGAAAGCAAGTAGACGAAAACACGAAGAACTGCTTGAGCAGATCCTTAAAGCTGAAACAGCACTATTTCCAGAAGGAATGCCTCAAGAACGGTTGATAAATATTTTTTATTATATCAACAAATACGGGATGGAACTTATCGATACTCTGAAAAACCTGCTAAACGGACATTCAACCGAATCGCATATCATTGTTGAATTGTAGCGAGGGAATGGATCAGCTTTGAAATTTCAAACGATTTATTGCTACTGAGGTTCACTCTGCGGTTTTTCCTCTTTGCTCTGCAACATATGACAGCAGTTGCAAACTATTAACCGAAGGTCATCTGACGAGGCGTCATTACAGATTTTTTTTACAGCCTCCTTTATTTCATGTCGATACGCTCTGCTTTTGAGTGATTGAAGTCCTCGTTTTTTATGGATATACTGTGATACCGCAGCAGGAGTAACGCCAAGTTTTTTTGCCGCCTGCGACTGGGTCATTCCTGTTTTGACAAGTTCAAGTGCAAGATCAGCTCTTATTTGAGGAAGATGGTACCATACGGCTCTTTCACAGGGAAATATCACGACTACACTCTATTGGGGTTAATAAAATAAAATTTTCCGAAAGTACTTTCCGAGAACAATGTCTTTTCCTTTAAAATCCATCTACAGCTGGTCCCTTCTTTTGCTTATGCTTATGCAATTCATACCTCTGAACCGTATTAACCCACCAGTCGTTTATGATTTCAAGACTCCTAATGTCATAAAAATTATGCTGAAAAAAGCTTGCTATGACTGCCACTCCAATGAGACAAAATGGACTAGTGCCACCTATATAGCACCCTTATCCTGGCTTTGCTGGTTAAAGGTCTCTAAAGGGCGAAATGTTCTGAATTTTTCAACATGGGATGACAACAAAACGGAACAAGTAAAACTGCAAAAAGCTAAAATAAGAAAAGTTATTACAGAAGGCGCTTTTCATCAACAACTCTATTATATATGGAAAACAGACACCAGGTTAACAGACTATGAAAGTCACACA
This sequence comes from Chlorobium sp., assembly GCA_005843835.1. Lineage (GTDB taxonomy): Bacteria > Bacteroidota > Chlorobiia > Chlorobiales > Chlorobiaceae > Chlorobium. The sequence goes on along the minus strand of SZXZ01000013.1, from coordinate 4,182 downwards.
CTGACCCATTGGCTAAGTGACTCTCAGAAAGAACAACCTTCAGAAATTAAAAATTCAGGGAATAACCGTCAGGATAAAACCCTTTAATGATTTCTATGGCTTTTTCAGGACTGTCTTCAAGGAAAATAAAGCTAAGATCATCCGTACTGATATATCCATTCTTCCGGTACATGGTATCTATAATCCATCTATAGAATCCCTCCCAATAACTTTTGCCGATCAATATAACTGGAAAACGCTCGCTTTTCCCCGTTTGTATGAGTGTAATGGCTTCAGAGACTTCATCAAGTGTGCCAAATCCACCCGGTAAAGCAATAAATGCCTGTGCATATTTTAAAAACATCACCTTACGGACAAAAAAATACTGAAAACTGACAAGTTTATTATGATCGATAAACTTATTGGGCTCCTGCTGGTTTGGAAGCTTGATATTGAACCCGATAGAGGGTCCGCCAGCGCATTGCGCGCCCTTGTTGGCTGCCTCCATAACTCCAGGGCCGCCCCCTGTTATCACTGAAAACCCTTCATCTGCGAGTAACCTGCCAATTTTTTCGGCAAGAAGGTACTCGGAACTTCCGACTTTTACCCTTGTGGAGCCAAACACTGTAACAGAAGGACCCGCATCTGACATCATCTCAAAACCGCTTACAAATTCAGCCATAATTTTGAAAACGCGCCATCCATCCGCCATAAAATCGCTTTCACGGTTTACACTGGGATGCGGCGGAACAGAGGAAACAGGTTTCCCTGTTTTCTCTTCTTCTTTTTCTGAAGGACTGCGATAAATATCCATCTGGTTACATTTATTCGAATCAAATACTAAAGTTCAAGAAAATTTCTTATAATTTTTTTCCCCTCGCTGGTCATGATGGATTCAGGATGAAACTGAACACCGTAAAGCATTAAGTCCTCAGAATCCATTCCCATAATAACCCCGTCATCAGTCCAGGCACGAATGACAAGAGACTCAGGAAGTGTCTCGCGCTCTACGATGAGTGAGTGGTATCTGGTGGCTATAAAAGGATTTTCAATACCACGAAATATTCCCTGATTATCATGGTGAACCAGTGAGGTTTTTCCATGCATAATGCATTTTGCCCGCACGACTTTTCCGCCAAGTGCAGCGCCAATTGACTGATGTCCTAAACAAACCCCTAAAAGAGGAATTTTACCCTTGACCGCATTAATTAAAGCTACTGATACCCCGGCATCGTCCGGAGTGCCCGGACCTGGCGAAATAACAATTTTTCGTGGATTGCGGGTTATAATATCAGCAACCGATAACTCATCGTTTCGGTAAACCTCAATATTTTCGCCCGACTCGCCGATATACTGCACGAGGTTATAGGTAAAAGAATCGTAATTATCAATTACAATAATCATGCATCATACTTAATAGTTATATAAATATCCGGCCTGAAGCCTCTATTGCTGCAACAAATCGAAACATTGACTCGTAAGCACTGCTCATGTCAACATGCCGACGCTCCATAACTTTACTGGCGGTTTCTACCGCCTTTTCAATTTCATAATGTTCAAAACCACCATTACCACCCCATGAAAATGAAAAAACTTCTTTTGGGGGAAACCCTCCACCAAATACATTGGCACTGGTGCCGACAACTGTTCCTGTATTAAACATCGAATTGATAGAACTTTTACTATGATCGCCCATCAAAAGTCCTAGAAATTGCAGAGCCGTAATTTCATCCCTGCCATTGAGGCGAAGATTGATTGTACTGTAGTTATTTTTAAGGTCGCTTGTATTAGTACCTGCACCAAGATTACACCAGGAAGAGATGTACGAGTGTCCTAGAAAACCGTCGTGCTGTTTATTTGCATAAGGCTCAATAATGGAGTCTTCAACTTCACCGCCAATTTTAGATTCTATGCCCACCGAAACATTGCTATAAAGATTTGCACCTGTTTTAACCCTTGAACGGGGCGCAAGAAAAACGTTCTGCATCAGCACTGCCTGAGGATCGACAATGGCGCTATCGCCGATGGAGATAAATCCTTCATCGGCATCAATTACTGCGCCGGCACATACAACCGCTCCTGGACCTACATATATATTTGAAGGGTTGATGATTGACGCTGATGGATGAATCTTTCCTTCAAAACGACCAAGCGCAAGTGTTTCAGCATCGCGCAGAATTTCATCGGGATGATAGGCTATGACATCCCAGAGATTAGTAATAATCCTGAAGCCTGAAACATTTTCTGTAACAAGTTCTGAAGCAAGGCAAGAGGTGTCAATAAGGTTAGGCATCATGCCTGCATTGTTGGTCAATAACCCTCTATGAATTCTTGCAAACAGCAGGTCATCTCCCTGCATATATGCCTTACCGGGTTCAATGGCACCTTCAATAATAATTCTGGCAACAGCTTCATGACAGATCAGTCGCCCGTTGACAAGCAGGAGTTCGGCGTCTTCAACAGTATTGATTAAAAATGCAGGGTGTTGTTCAGCATAATAGGGTGCTAGATAGCGGCGAAGATGATAGGTTAGCTTAACATGCCCTTTTATTGAATGTTCGAGTTTTTCCTGAAGAGTACGAAACCCTGTATAAAGGCCATAGACGGGCTTAAGATTTACAAGGGGCTTCAACTCTGAAACCCTGGTATCTTCAAATACTACAACCTGCATTATGCAAACGTCCTTGTTATTATTGGGTCTTTTTTTGTCGCCCGGGCTTTAAGCTCATTATAACTTCTCAATAAAGAAAGCAGTTCTCAGCCCAGTTAGGAAGTAAATATAAAAAAAGTCGCTGAAGCTACCGGTTTATAACATATTTGCTGATTGGTTAAAATAACATGCATCTTTTTAAATCAATTAAGAATCGGATGATCGCAAAGCATGTTGAGACCTTGAGGAAAAACAGAAATATTAATTTTCCCCAGCATGTTGTCATATACCTCGCCGTCAAGATGCATAACCTCTGGCTTCTGAAGAGTCAACTCTACCGATTTTGCTTTGCAGTACAATACCTTAGGGTCACTGATCTGAGTGCCTTTAAGATACTTGAGGACGTAACGAAAAAAATCATGTTTCGATACTGCTTTGAGTATACATACATCAAGCAATCCATCGGACAATTCGGCATGAGGTGCAATCCTGAACTTTCCACCTTCGATTTTTCCTTTGGAAACTGAAAAAGCAAAAACCGGTTCCTGAATCTCCACTACAGAATCTTCGAGAGTAATTTTGATATTCAATTTCAACGACTTATGCCTTGCAAGTACACTTAAAAGTGCGTAAATGTATGAAAGCTCTCCATGTAACCATGGTGTATTTTTGACAACTTTAGCAACTTTGCCGGTAAAACCAAGGCCCATGGAGTTGATAAAATATCGGTGGTTAGAAATACCAAATGAGACTCTACCAAGGTCAATCGATTTGCTTTTTGAAGTAAATAAATGATTGATGCAAGGCTTTGCATTGTTATCGGGGCTAAGTGTTTTAATAAAATCATTAGCTGAACCGATTGGTAAAATTCCGACTGTTATCCCATTTCCCGCTACGGCATTAATCACTTCATGGAGGGTACCGTCCCCACCACATGCTATGAGACATTGTTTATCTATAATTGTTGATCGGGCAATATCTTCAGCGTGTCCGGCATGAGTAGTGGTAACCATTTCGGAGTCTTCACGGCAAGAAAGGAGCTTACTCAGCCACTCTGACTTTCTTGCTGCACGGCCCTTGTTTGCTGCAGGATTAAAAATGAAAAGATAACGAGAACTATGGTTCATGATACATTCCAGAAATAAGGGGGAAAATGCTAGGGGATACCAGGAAAAGCTCCGCTTTTAACATACGGGTATTCTGCAAACATCCGCAGAAGTATCTGTTCGGATGCAATGACCAAATCGTTCATGACCCTTTCAAACTCTTTTGGCGTACCGTAATAAGGGTCGGGAACTGCTTCTCCGCAACGACCGGCAACAAAGTCCATGACCATATGTATTCTTGGTTTCTTTTGAGCAATGCAACAACGGGATATTTCCTCATAATTTTCGTGATCCATAACGAATATCCAGTCACAAGTATTCAAATCAAGATCGTCTATACTGCGTGCACGAAGGGATGATATATCAATACCAAGGGAGTTTAATGCTGTAATCGCCCTATCGTCAGGCATTGAGCCCTGCTGATAGCTTACAGTACCTGCAGACCTG
>SZXZ01000126.1 GCA_005843835.1 Chlorobium sp. | reverse complement strand
TCACTGCCTATGGTTATTGAGTATTCGTTGCAGCATAATGGTGACCTCCAATCATTTCGTCAAGAGAAAGGAGTTTTTGAAGCCGGAAAAGTCAAAGCGGGACTTTTACCCAATCCAACGCTTAATGTTGACGCAGGAACGGGCGCTTTGACCGGAAGCAGCGGGGAAAGCACGCTCTCTGTTGGAATTTCGCAGGAAGTGATGCTGGCAGGCAAACGGAGAAAACGACTTGCTGTTGCCGAACGTGAACTGGATTTCTACAAATACCATCTTGCCGATAAAGAACGACTGATCCGCGAAGAGGTTACCACCGTATTCTATGATGTCATTCTGGCTGAACAACGACTTGCGTTGGCCGACCGTTCTATTACGCTTAATCAAAAGCTTTTAGAAGTTTCAAAAGCACGTTTGGCGGCAGGCGATATTCCGGAACTGGAAATGAATCTGGTTAAAGTCGAACTGGCACGGAGTGAAGCATCGAGAATTGATGTCGCAAAATCATTGAATCAATGTCAGGAGAAGCTTGCGACAATTACCGGGCTGCCGATTGGAACCCGGTACGTAATATCCGGGATATTTCAATCCGCAACTACCTTGACAAAAACACTCGCAGATCTTAAACAACTGGCACTAGCTCAACGTCCGGACAAAAAGGCAGTGGAATCTGAAAGTGGACGTGGTGAAGCAGGTGTTCGCCTTGCTCGGGCCGAGAGTATCCCAAATCTCACCGTCGGTCTGTCGGTTTGGCGCGACACGAGATCACTGAAAATCGGCGGATTGGAAAGCACTGATAAAGCCTATACCTTGGGGATGAAGCTCTCCATGCCCATTCCCGTTTTTGACAGAAATCAGGCAGGTGTTCAGGAGGCTTTGGCCCGCCAGAGCAGTGCAGAAAGTCGTTTGTCAATCACAATCAGAAATGTTGAACGTGAGGTTGAAACTGCTTATGCAAGTTGCCTGAGCAGTGAAACAATACTTTCACTCTACAAGGCTGACATTATTCCACAGTTGGAGGAAAACCTGAACCTTACGGAGGAAGCCTGGCGTCTTGGTGAAGTCGGCATACTGGCAGTAATTCAGGAACAAAAGAAATTCTTCGAGGTCAGTGAAAATTATTTGATGGCGCTGTATAACCGTCAGATCGCTTTTGTAAAACTTGACTCAGCATTAGCGACAGAAATAAACGGAGAGCGAGAGTGATAAAGAGATGGATGAGCATTGGTGTTATTCTGGCCATGATCCTGGGAGGGGGTTATTTCTATCTTTCTTCAGGCCAGAAAAGCGGAGGGGGAGTGAAGACCGAAGATCGGATGGGCCATAAGGTAGAAAAAAGTGAAGGCATCATCATGAACGTGCAGGGACAGAAAGAGAATGGAGTTCTCGTCGCTGTCGCCAAAAGGCAGCGTTTTACTGAAATCATTAAGGCTACTGGCAAAGTGGAAGCCAATGCCGACCGGATCGCTCATGTCTCACCGCGCATTTCCGGCAATATAGTATCTGTTCAAGCCTCTTTGGGCGACCGTGTTATTACCGGGCAGACACTCGTAATTCTAAAAAGTCTTGAAATGGCTGATGCAGCCAACCGTTTTCGCCTATCCAAGACAAAACTTGACCTTGCCCAGGCAAATATGACAAGGATCCGAAGTCTGGTTGAAAAGAAGATCGTTGCCCGAAAAGAGCTCATTCAAGCTGAATCCGACTATAAAATCACTCAAACAGAACTGCAGAATGATAAAGAGAGGCTATCTCTTTACGGAGCTTCAAAATCAAATTTAAATGGTAGCAGTCACAACAAAACCAGTTTGATGGTACCTGCTCCAATCAGTGGTACCATTACCGAGAAGCATGCCATTGTCGGTGAACTTTCCGATCCCTCCAAAAGCCTTTTCACCGTAGTCGACCTCTCCTCCGTCTGGGTCGTTGTTGACATCTACGAAAAAGATCTGTCAAAAGTGCACAAGGGCCAGACAGCAACGGTCACGGTAGATGCCTATCCTGATGTAAAGCTGAGTGGACGGGTTACCTATCTTGCCGATGTGCTTGATGCATCCACACGTACACTCAAGGCTCGCGTTGAGGTAGCCAATCCCCATCGCAAGCTGAAGCCCGAAATGTTTGCCCGGATCGAATTGACGCCTCCTGCCAGTGCGGCAATGACCTTGGCAGTACCCGAAGATGCTGTTCAGGAAATCGATGGCAAAAAAATAATCTTTGTTACCAATGAAAACCAGAAAGAGTTCAGGGCGGAGGCAGTGGAATTGGGTCGTTCTGTCGGCGGTATGGTTGAGATTCTTTCCGGCCTTAAGGAAGGTAATCGTTATGCCGAAAAGGGTTCATTTATTCTAAAGTCAGAGCTCAAAAAGGGTGAGCTTTTAGGGGGCGCAGAATAATGCTTCAAAACATCATAGCCTATGCGTTAAAGAAAAAAGGTGCGGTCATCGTGCTTTCGCTTTTAATTACACTCTTCGGTATTTATTCATATCTGAAACTGCCGCTTGATGCATTTCCTGATGTTACCAACGTACAGGTTGAAATAGTAAGCCATGCGGATGGACTTTCAGCATTGGAAATTGAGCGAAATGTAACCTATCCTATAGAAATGGCTATGCGTGGCTTGCCTGATATTGAACAGATGCGTTCAGTCACAAAGTTCGGCCTCTCGATTGTCACTATTGTTTTCAAAGATAATGTTGATCTGTACTTTGCCCGGCAACTGGTATTCGAACGCTTGGCAGAGGCTCGGGATAAGGTTCCAAAGGGTGTTGCGGTTACTATGGGACCGATCGGTACCGCCATGGGAGAAATTTACCAGTACACGCTTGAAGGAAAAATGCCGGACAACCCGCAGCAGAAGATTGTCTATTTGACTAATCTTCGAACCATTCAGGAGTGGATTGTTGCTCCTCAGTTGAAAAGCGTTGCCGGAGTAAATGAAATCAACTCTTTCGGCGGGTATTTCAAGCAATATCAGGTGATCGTGTCACCGGAACAACTGGTGAAGTATGGAATAACGGTTGCGGATGTCTATGCCTCAATAGGCAGCAACAATGAAAACGTTGGAGGCAATATCCTCGAACGGGGCACAGATCAATATATAATCCGAGGGGTCGGGTTGATAAAAAACATAAGTGATATAGAAAACATTGTCCTGAAATCCGCAGGAGGAACTCCGACTTGTGTCAGGGATATAGCTGAGGTAAAGGTAGGCGAGGCAGTCCGTATGGGAGCTGCCATGAAAAACGGCAAGGATGAATGTGTCGGCGGTATTATCATGATGCTGCGCGGAGAAAACAGCCAGGATGTTGTAAGGCGGGTAGAGGGAAAAGTTAAAGAGCTTAATGAAAACAATGTGCTTCCCGAAGGAGTCAGACTCGTTCCCTATTATGACAGAAGCGATCTGGTCAATGCCAGTGTCGGCACCGTAACCAAAGCGCTGATAGAAGGATCCATACTGGTATTGATTGTGCTTTACCTCATGCTGAACAGTGTTCGGGGCAGTATCGTTGTGCTTCTTGCCTTGCCGCTGTCACTTCTGGCTACGTTCATAATTATGAAAATAACCGGGATCAGTGCAAACCTGATGTCGCTTGGCGGCTTGGCAATTTCTATCGGCATGATTATCGACACGACCATTATTCAGGTAGAAAATGTTCAGCGTCATCTGAGCGAAGGAGGGGGTGCGCATCCCGAATTGCAGACGGTCCTGAAAGCTGTAATGGAAGTCCGAAAGCCGAGTATCTTTGGCGAGCTTATTATTGCACTCACCTTTATCCCGATTCTCTCCCTGGAAGGAATCGAAGGAAAGATGTTCGGTCCACTGGCAATTACCGTGATCATCGCGCTCTTATCCTCCCTGTTTCTCTCTGTGTTTGTGATCCCGGTACTCTGTATTCTTTTTCTGAAACCGCAGCAGGAAAAAGAGAGTTTTATCATGAAGCACGCAAAGAGGCTCTATCTGCCTCTACTCGACTATGCGATGAAGATGAAGACTGTGGTGTTGAGTGTTGCCAGTATATTGCTGCTTGTTTCGCTTTTTTTTGCTACACGTCTGGGAACTGAATTTATACCGAGCATGGATGAAGGCTCCTTTGACATGGATGTCTCTATGCTTCCAGGTGTATCCCTCTCAAAAGCGATGGAAGTGAATCAGCGGGTCGCGATGAAACTTAAACAGTTTGATGAACTGGAAACTGTGGTATCACGAACCGGACAGACTGGTGTTGCGCTAGATACCCGGGGGTCGGATAAGACCGGTTATGTGGGAATATTCAAGCCGAAAAGCGATTGGAAGCAGGATATTTCTAAAGATGAGTTGATTAACAAGATGCGCCATTCCCTGGAATCGGTTGCAGGAATTACCTTTGGATTCAGCCAGCCTATTCAGTGCCGGATTGACGAACTCGTTGCAGGCACCCGTGCTCAGCTGATTCTTAAAATATTTGGTGACGATATCCAGGTGCTTAGTGAAAAATCAGCTGAAATTTCAAGGATTCTCTCAACCATACGAGGGGGAACCGATCTCAGCGTTGAAAAAGTTTCAGGTCAACCCTATCTGACGGTGACCATCGACCGCTCAAAAATTGCCCGATATGGCCTGAATATCAGCGATGTACAAAAGGTTATAGAAATCGGTGTGGCAGGTAAAGCAGCATCACAGTTGTACGAAAATAACCGCAGCTTTGATATTACTGTTCGCCTGCCTGAAGAAAAAAGGAACTCTCTGGAAACGCTCAAAACGCTGATGATAACCACAAAAACCGGGGTAAATATCCCTCTCGAACAGCTGGCAGAAATCAAAATGATCGAAGGACCGGTTCAAATCAGTCGTCAGGACGGAGTGAGAAGAATCGGCGTCGAAATGAATATTACAGGAAGAGATATCGGGGGGTTTGTTGCCGAGGCAAGGCAGAAGATCAAAGAAAATGTTAAACTGCCAGCGGGATATTATATCACCTGGGGCGGGCAGTTCGAAAACCAGCAGCGAGCGATGAACAAGCTGCTGATCATCGGACCAGTCGCCATTGGTTTGATACTGCTGCTTCTTTTTGTTACGTTCCGTTCCCTCCGCTTGGCATTGCTTGTAATATCAAACTTGCCGTTCGCCCTGATTGGCGGGGTATTTGCGCTCTATATCTCCGGACAATACCTCTCTGTTCCGGCCTCAGTTGGATTTGTGGTCCTGTTTGGCGTAGCCGTGCTCAACGGATTGGTGCTGGTATCACGTATTTCGCAACTGCGAGATGAAGGGATTGAACTACAGCAGGCAATCAGAAAAGGATCGCTTGACCGCCTGCGCCCCGTATTAATGACTGCGTCAATCGCTATTTTCAGTTTGCTGCCCATGCTGCTCTCCAGCGAGACAGGTTCTGAAATACAGAAACCGCTTGCCACTGTAGTTGTTGGAGGCCTTGTAACTTCCACACTGTTGACGCTGTTGATTATTCCATCTGTATACAGCTGGTTTGAAAAAAGAAAGGTCGACGAAGCATCGTGATTGAAGACGAATAATCATCACAGAAGACGTTTCTGTTTATTGCAAGCCGTCAGCAATCGCTATATCGCTAAAACAATCTGCGAGAAAGGGGTATTATCGTTTGACACAGTAAGTTGAGCGCCACCCGATTCATTTAGAACTTCGAGGTAACCCCGACGAGAACCGTTGTTACGGGTGCCGTATTGTTCAGTCCACCTTTAACACCGAAATCAAAGTCAAAGCTGTCCGTGACACTGTAAACCAGTCCGCCAATAACATAAACAGGATGGGTTTCCGATGTCGTTACCGTACTGGTATCGATGCCGATATCAACAACTGATCGAAGGTTCTTCATCATCCTGACTTCTGCAGCGACTGATGCATGCCAGAGATGATGTCTTAAAACTTCATTTTCCTCTTCAAGACTGTATGTGTTATGGACATACCCTACATCGCAGTGAAAAGCTCCATGTTGCCACTCTTTTGTAGCAATCATCATCACTTCTTTCGAAACATCACCATTGCCAAGCCCTTTTTCAGCATCGCCTGTTGGAAGGCTTACTCCTGATTTCAGGGCAAAACTCAACCCATTTTGAGGCGAACTTTCAAAAAATCTCCATTTGATTTCAACTGCTGTATCCCCAATTCCTTTCTGGATTGCAATAGGTCGTCCCTCCTCAGTGAACGGATGCCAATTATAGGGAATGCCGACAATCACATCTACATTATCAGCAACTCCCCAGGAAAAAGTGGTATAAAGTTCCTGACCGGAGTTGCTTTTAGTAGCTTCTACGGCATAATCCAGTTCAACCTGAAATTTTCCTTTTCCCTGTGTTCCAGTGTCGTCAGTAATCAACGGGGCGGTTGCAAAAACCGGCACTGAAAAAAACAGTGAAAAAAGGATGAGCGTATATTTTTTTATCATAGAAAAAGAGAATAAAATGGGTTGCGACTATCTTCTGAACACAGACCACGCAGGTTGCATTTCTTCACCATCACCTTGTAATAAACGCCTCTGATTTTCTCCATTGGCATCCATGACAAATAATTTTTTCTTTCCCTGACGGGTAGAGGAAAAAACTATCATTTCTCCATTGGGTGACCAGGTCGGGTGCTCGTTTTCTCCAGAATTTTTTGTCAACTGTCTGAGTTCAGATCCATCAGCATTTATAACAAATAAATCGATTGTTCCTCTTCCTTCCATCGTTGAGAAAACAATTTTATCACCAGAAGGAGACCATGAGGGCTGAGTGTTGTAGCGACCGTTAAAGGAAAGCCGTCTGGCTTGTCCGGATTGAAGATCCTGAATAAAAATTTGTGGCTGGCCGTTTCGTGAAGAGACAAATGCCATTTTGCTTCCATCCGGTGAAAATGTAGGAGACACATCAATTCCTCTGCTGAAAGTTACTCTTCGGGAAATCGAGCCATCAGGTTTTATGAGGTATATTTCCTGATCACCCTCATATGATAATGTTGTTGCTACTTCATTGTTATTTCTCCAGCATGGAGCTATGCTGACTCCGCTTTTAGTTACTGCTGAAGTTTTCTTATCCACAAGGTTTTTGATATAAAGAGCTGGTCTGCCGGAAGTAAAATCAGTATAGGCAAGATACCTGCCATCCGGAGACAGGGATGGTGTCAGAGAAATGGAATGGGAATTGGTCAGTTGTTCAACACCATGTCCATCAAAATCAGACTGATAGATTTCTTTAAACCCTGTTTTGTTAGACACAAAAACAATCTTGCTGCCAAAAACAGACTTTTTGCCGGTAAGAAGCTCAATGAGATCTTCACAAAAGGCATGACCGATTGAACGAAGCTGCTCTTCTTTACCGGTATAGATTTTTTTCAAAAGTGGTTTGGCGCTGGCAGTTTCGAAGACCTCAACCTCAAAATTAATGTTGCCTGATTTTTTTGAAACAGTACCACCGGCATACACCTCAGCGCCAATAGAATTCAGAGCCCCGAAATTTATAACAACGTTCTTTTTGTCACTGAAATCTTTAACATTGACAGGGGACGATATCAGTGTAAAAAGGCTGGTAAAGTCAAGCCCGTCGCGTACAATAGTATTGAGACTCTGAGCCCATTCACCCTCTTTTCTTCCTTGAGAATCAGGTTTGTTGAGTACCAGCGCAATTTTACCTGATCCTTCCTTGCGTATAGCGATATAATCACCAGGTTCCGCAGCAGCCAATTGCAACGGGACGCTAAAAAAGGCAAACAGGACAAAAAAACTGCAGAGCATGGAATATCTGAAAAATCGCATAGTGATAGCTAAGTCTTAAGGGTGATTTGCAGGGTATAAACGTAACGTATTAAATATTTTAAAGAAGAACAATAATAGCCGGTGTTCCAGTTTGGAAAACTCTACATCAAAAAAGTCCGGTTATAACACAAAGTTTACTGAACAGTATGCAGGATACGCCATTTCCGACACAGTTAAAACTTTCATGTGTGATCACAAGGTTTTTAAAAAACTGTCGTCAAAATAGATGAAGCAAGTAAGGAGCAGAAAACGAAAATACAACTATTTACTGAATACACCTTTTTTTTTAGAACTCGAAAAACCGACTACACCATGAAAAAAACATTGATGATGGTATTAACAGCAACGCTTCTTGGATTTGGAAGTATTGCTTCGGCAGCAACGGACTACAGCCATTATTCAGATAAGGAACTCGGTGCGCTCCGGGGAACGAT
>SZXZ01000012.1 GCA_005843835.1 Chlorobium sp. | reverse complement strand
TAGCGTATGAGAAAAGAAAAGCAATACATCATAGGGAAAACTATAATTACGCTTATAACGTATTATACATACAAATAAAAGTGTTTTTACGCAGGAAAAGCGAATTTCATTGGTATTCAAAAATAAATATCGATATTACAGCTTATAACACGTCGAGGTAGTGATGATTACTTTTTTTCGGATAATGAAACGTGATCGGAAGGAAAAAGAACATAGGCTCTTCGACCATTTTCATTACATCGAACATTGATTAACCCATAATAATACAATGAAAACAGAAGCCGTACAGAATACAAAGTCCACTCTTGATTTTGAAAAAGAGATTGCTGTTTTGAAAACAAGAGTTGCTACCCAGGATATGGAACTGACAAGAGTTTCCACAGCAATCGCAGAAAAAACTAATGCATTACGGAATCTTCTTGACCAAATTCATGCTCTCGAAATTGATGCTAGCGTAAAAAGACTCATGACCGATTCATGTCTGAGCCTTATCGAAACAGAAACAATCGAAAAACGTTTAAATATAGAATTGACGGAAACTGATTCTTTCTTTTTGTCAAGACTACAAAAAAAACATCCCAACCTCAACCAGCGTGAACTTAGAATCAGCCTTCTGGTTAAATTGAATTACGACACTATAGAAATAGCTCGTTCTATCGGTATTTCAACAAGAGGTATGGAAAGTATTCGCTACAGGATGCATAAAAAGCTTGGCCTTGGAAAACACCAGTCAATCAAGACCTATCTTTCAGATCTTTCTGTTTCTTTTTAAGAACAGAAGCTTCACTACTTGACTACAAAAAGCCTCACCCTTCGATTGAAAGGTGAGGCTTTTTATTTTTCTATCATCGAGGAAAACCTCTGCTGGTTTTGTCACATTCAAATCTCATTGATCAACTTTTTTTGTCACCCCCCATTTAAAAATTATTAATCAGTTTAAATGGCATTTTTGTACTTGTTCAATTAGACACTATTTCCTGCATTGTTGACATTAAACTTTAGCAATTCGTTCGGAAAAAGCGGGACTGCTTTTAAAATTTCGGTAAATATTGTTGAAGTTGATTGTATATTCTAGAGAGTAGTTCCTTTCCCAAAAAAAGTTACCTAATCAACTTGATTTATTCGCTGAAATGAGATATCCCTTTTCTCATTAAAATTTTGTTTAGAGTTACATCATTCAACAGCAAGATTATCCGCATGATGACCTTATTACTTTGCGATGAATCGAACATCGACAATCACTGATCTAAGGAGATTACCTGCCATGTTAAACAATAAGATTAAAGTGGGCTTCAGTTGCCATGCGGATTCTTTTTCTGCTGGAAAAGAAGCCGCTTTGGAAGCTATTGGAAAGCATGACGGAGTACCCAAGGTATTGTTTGTTTTTGGTGCAATGCGATTTAATCACCGTGAACTTCTTGCCGGCATAACTTCCGTTGCAGGAGATGTCCCCATGGTTGGCGGAACCACTGCCGGCGAAATATCTACTAATGGTTTTTCTACCGGATCGGTTGTCATCATGGCCTTCAGCAATGATGAACTGGATTTTATTACCGGCATAGGTCATGATATGAGCATTGATGAAGCGGCTTGCAGTATGGAAATGGCCAACGATATCCTCAATAACATTGAGTTTGATCCAGATGCATCGCTTCTCGTTTTTCCTAACGGAATGGGCGGAGACGGACTAAAGGTTCTGGATGGCCTGCAGTCTGTTTTAGGAAAAGATTTTGAAATTACGGGCGGCTACCTTGGCGATGACGAAAGGTTTGAAAGTACTTATCAATATTATAACGGATCCGTCTTTAAGGATGCTATCGTCGGGGTTATGATGGTCAAAAAGAAGGGGTTTAAAACTGGAATCGGGGTGCGAAGTGGTTTTACTTCGATCGGAAACAGTTTCATCTGTACTGCCTCTGATGGAAATGTTGTCAAAGAATTTGAACATTCCAATGCCCTTGAACTTTATAAGGATTTTCTGGGTGAAGAACGATCATCAAGGCTTCCTGCTGTCTGTCTGGAATATCCCTTTGGTATTATCGACCGAAATCCCTCGGACAACACTCAAAGCCTGTTTCAATTACGCTGCGGATTATCCGTTGATCATAAACATGGGACAATTTCACTTGCAGCATCTATTCCTGAAGGCAGTGAAGTGACATTGACTACAGCTTCGAGAGGAGATATTATTAACGGAGCGAGGGAAGCCGCTGAGCAAGCTAAGAAATCACTTGCTGGTGCAACTCCTTTGGCCATTATTATGTTCAGCTGTGTTGGAAGAAAGCTCGTTCTAGGACGACGCATACAGGAAGAGGTTGATGCTGTCCGAGAATGTATTGGCATGGATGTCCCCCTTATAGGCTTTTATACGTATGGAGAAATTGGACCTATTGATAAAGACACAAAAGAACTGTCATCGGTAAAATTTCATAATGAAACCGTTGTGCTCTGGGTGCTTGGGAAAGGATAAAGAGTACTGATAACCCCCATAACCTTTTTCTCCCAAAAACAGGTCATGATTAATACAGAAACCCATCAGCTTCAGCAGCGTATAATTGAGTTAGAACAGGCTTCGCTGCGAAGCAACCGTATTGAACAGGAACTACTGCAAAAACAAGCAGCCTTACTTGACCAGAATATTAAACTGATCAAGAAATCAATTGAGCTGTCTGATGTAAAACGTCAGCTCGAAGATAAAAATTACGAGCTTGAATTATCGCAGGAAAAACTTGAAGAGGCTTTAAGTTCTTTGCAAGAAAGCGAGAACACCCTCAATTCTGTTCTTGTTAACAGTCCTGATACCATTATTGCCATTGACAGCGATCACTGTATAACGTACATCAATCGATCACTCCCAAGTCAAACAAATATACTGCAGAAAGGTGTCCACCTCTGTGAGCATATTATTCAGCCAGACAACAAGAACAACTTTCATGAAACGATAAACAGGGTATTTACTACCGGAGAGCAGGCCATGCTTGAGATTGAGCTTTGCCTAACTCACGGAAAAACCATCGATATTGAATCACGATTTGGTCCATCCATGAATAATGGGAAGGTCACGTCTGTTATTATTCTTTTTTCGGATATTACTGAACGAAAAAGGATGGAAAACGAGCTGAAAAGGATGCTGAACGACCTTGAACGCTTTAACCG
>SZXZ01000075.1 GCA_005843835.1 Chlorobium sp. | reverse complement strand
CTTCATCCTGGCGCATGGTAAGCCAGGGTTTGTTATAGATATATTTCGAGCTGAGGGTAGTCCAGCAATCTGGTTCGTGTCCTATCATCATTGTTATCCTCTCATTCTGGGGTCAAGGGCATCACGGACGCCATCACCTATAAGGTTAAAACAGACAACCGTAGTCAGAATTGCAATACCTGGAAAAGTTGAAATCCACCAGTAGTTCAAAAGGCTGTCACGTCCCTCATTAATAATATTTCCCCAGCTTGGAGTAGGGGGTTGAACACCGAGTCCGAGAAAGGAAAGCCCTGCTTCAGTGAGGATGATACTACCAATTCTTAATGTTGCAGCTATAATAACCGGAGTAAGGGTATTGGGTGCAAGGTGGCGGAAGATAATTCTCATATCCGAAAGCCCAAGCGATTTAGCCGCCAGAATAAATTCCTGCTCTTTAAGCGACAGCACCTGACTCCTTACAATTCTTGCCACACCCATCCATCCGGTAAAAGAAAGAGTTATGACAATCAGGTAAATCGAGTTACCGAACGTTGCTATAATAATAAGAATAAGAAAAAGAGCCGGAAACGCTATAAGTACATCGACAATTCTCATCATCACCGTATCCACCCATCCCCCAAAATACCCCGAAGAAACACCGATAACGGTACCAAGGGTGACAGAAATCAACACAACAAGAAAACCGATTGAGAGCGAAATTTTTGAACCATAAATAACCCGACTGAGAATGTCACGGCCATATTGGTCCGTACCAAAAATAAAGCTGCGGGTAATTACAAAATCCGGATGCTGGACCCCGATACCCCGAGTATTTATTTTTCCAGTGCCGGCAAGTTCATTGAGTGCAATAGTTTTAGTGCGTATACCCTGACGGTAAATGACGCGCTCACCTTCAATCCTGTACTCATTGATAAATCTGAGAGTATGTGGCTCATTATGAGTTTTAAGCTTTTGAAAATCAGATATCAGGGAGTTGGCAAGTTTTATAGTTGTTCCGTCTCCCGATTGAATCGGTATGATAAGCGTTTTCGGCTGTTTAAGCACCAGCGCATCCAGTCGTGAAAAAGGGGGCTGATAGGCAGTAACCAGAAAGTCCTGCTGATCATAAGGGCCGAAAGGCGCAATAAACGGAGCAAGAAAAGCCAGAGAATAAAGAATGAAAATTACAGCCGAGGCATACAGAGCAATTGTCTGACGCATAAAAGCTCGAAAGCTTATTTTACTGAGACTTAGTTCAGTACGTTCAGGTTCTTTTTTTGAAAAAGTATGTGCCCGAAAAATTCTTCGCGCAACAAACCCTAAAACAATTGGAACAGCAACAAGATAAATTGCACCTATCCAGAATTCCAGAATTTCAGAGGTAAAAATTTCCCTGAATGCTTTTGGGGAAGAGAAAAAAAGCGCTACTGCAGTAAAGAGGGAACGAAAACTGATCAGCACAAGATCAGCTTTAACAACAAGAAGCAGCAGAAAAGCAAAGAAAGAAATCGAAAGAAAAACGATTGAGCCTTTTTTGTGCATTGGTGATCCTGCCTTTGGACTCAGGTTTTGCAGGGATAACGATGTGCCAGGGTCTGTTTTCAAGCTGCTTTGGCTTTCGGTGAATGTTATTTCCTTCCTTCAGAAATACAACAGTACATGCATCAAATAAGGGTAACCTATAAAAAAAGCTGCTTTTCTCTGAAAGAAAAGCAGCTTGAAAATGGAAAAAACCGATAGTGATTACAACGTGGTAATCGGTTTTCAGCTTGCAGTAGGAGCGGCCGCTTCGGCTGTGGCTTCTGCTTCTTTTTTCGAAGCCAGTACGGTAATGACCGGTGTATCTGGATCATCCATAATGATAAGGTCGGTATAGGCATCCATAGGAAGTTCCTTAACATGTATGGAATGGCCGATTTCCAGTGCCGAAACATCAATCACAAAGTGATCAGGCATATTATCCGGTTTGCCCTTGATGGTAAGCGCATGCTTGATAATCTGAAGTTTGCCACCTTTTTCAACACCGGCACTGTCACCTGTAACTGATACAGGTACCTCAAGTTCAATAATTTCATCAGCCGAAAAGAGCTGAAAGTCAGTATGAATAATTCTGTCAGTCACCGGATGAAACTGAACATCCTTAATAAACGAGCGCAAAATTTTTCCATCAGGAAACTGAAGATCTATAATATGAGACTCTGCTGAATGTACCAGCTTTCTCAATGCAAGTTCATTAACGCTTACAGCAACTGTTTCTTCGCCTTTATGATAGATAACTGCAGGAACAATACCGTTCTTGCGCAGTTTGTCAGCATCTTTCTTTTTAATAACACGAGGTTCTACCCCTAATACAATAGTTTCCATGCTCTTCCTTTATCTCTTTTATCTCTTGTGTTTAGTGAAGGTTCGTAAGTTTTTCAGTAATATTTTTGCTGTCGAACAGGCAACTGACCGAATCGTCTTCATAAATGCGCTTGATAGCCTCACCGAAGAGATTACTGACAGTTACAGTTTCAATTTTTGACGAATATTCATGATTTGTAATCACAGAATCGGTCACAATTACTTTTTCAAGAATCGATGCATCAATTCTTTTAATTGCCGGTCCTGAAAGAATCGGGTGTGTTGCAGCAGCATAAATTTTCAGCCCGCCAGCTTCACGAATAGCTTTCGCAGCATTAACAAGTGTTCCTGCAGTATCAATCATATCATCTACAA
>SZXZ01000129.1 GCA_005843835.1 Chlorobium sp. | reverse complement strand
GGAAAAAAACATACCTCACTCGCTCAATTGAAAAGCAGTCATTTAACTGAACTTGCCTCAATACTAACACCCGCACAGCGCGAAAAGATGCAGTTAATGAGAGATGCTCGCCAGATGCGTCAGCATGGTGGCTGGTATATGCAATAAGCGATTCCAAGCTTTCAAAAAGCAGGTTGGGTGGCATTTCCAGCCTGCTTTTACTAACACGTTACATCTCAGTATGTTTCTCAAAAAGAATTACATAATTTGAGTTTAGATTTTCCACTGCGTCTGCAAGATTCCATCGAAGACGCATTAAAGTTAGTATTTGCTTGTTTGACACACATGATACCCTTATCATGAAGAGCGACAGCAGGTTAGGTCATTTCAGGCAAGATCTGATACGCTATAGTAATAATTCTAACTAGCTATATAAGGTCATAAGCGGTGTCAGGCATACTTAAAATTGCATTGAAGCTTCTCGTCAACGACAGGAGCAAGTTCATCGCCCTGCTGGTCGGCATTACGTTTGCTGTATTTCTCATGATCATGATGATGTCCATGTTTTCGGGGATTCTCAACAGGTCATCGTCAAGTGTCTATAATGTCGGAGCAAAAGTATGGGTAATGGATCCTGCGGTGAACAACGCCACCAGCAGTATTCCAATGCCAGATTATGTCCTTTCTACCGCAAGAAGTATTGCTGGCGTAAAATACGCTGTTCCTATCTATTTTGGTAACGCTCTGGTTAAACTCAAAAGTGGCGCTTATCAGGCAGTATCTGTTGTTGGCCTTGACGATGCTACCCTTTATGGCCGGCCGGAATTGATCGAAGGTAAGATTGAGGATATATATGCAGAATCCGCCTTTTTTGTCGTCAAGGATGCGGAATTCAAAAAGCTTGAAAGTCCAAAAATTGGAACCGAATTTGAAATAAATGATCATCGGGGGCTCGTTGTAGGTTTGGCAAAAGTTGCTTCAGGGGGGCTTTTTGGTATACCCACGGTCTACACTACCTATAATAGAGCTATTACATACATTCCTTCGATGCGTTTTACAACGTCATATATTCTGATTGAACCCAAAAGTGAAGCTGATATTCCTTTTATTCAGCAGAAAATCAAAAAACTTGGCTATCAGGCACTTACCCGAGATCAGTTTGTCCAGAAAATCTCTGATTTTTACACATACCAGACAGGTATGGGTATGAATGTCCTGATGATGACCGCAATCAGTTTTATAGTAGGCCTTTCGATCTCCGGTCAGACATTTTATACCTTTATCCTCGAAAACCTCGAGCGGTTTGGTGCCTTGAAGGCCATTGGAGCCAAAGGCCACGAACTCATCACCATGATTCTTTTTCAGGCAACATTTACTGCACTTCTTGGCTATGGACTTGGTGTCGGACTTGCTTCAGGCCTGATGATTCTGGCCAAACTCCGCTTGCCAAGCTATGCAGCACAGGTTACGTATTACAATCTTGCCTTTGCATTTGTGATGGTGCTCATTATGGCGGGTGTTTCCAGTTATATTGGAGTTCGCAAGGTGCTCCAGATACAACCTTTTGATATTTTCAGAGGCTGACTATGGGAAATGTAGCCATAAAGGCCAATAGTTTGGTAAAGTGGTTTGGTGAAGGAGACACAAAAACCACCGCAGTCAAGAACGCAAGTTTTGAGGCGAACTTTGGAGAACTGCTTTATATCGTTGGTCCGTCAGGAAGCGGCAAGACAACGTTACTCAGTATGATTTCGGGCATTCTCAAACCGAACGAAGGCAATGTTCTGGTAGAGGATAAAGATATCTGGAAGATGAACAGTGACGATATTGCAGATCTTCGCTTGCAAAAAATCGGCTTTGTGTTTCAGGATTATCACCTTTTTCCTCGCTTGACCACAGTAGAAAACGTGGCGATTCCCTTGATACTGAAAAAAATGGATTGGAATAAGGCACTGAGCATTGCTTTGGAGTACCTTGAAATCGTCGGGCTTAAAGATAGAGCACAGTTACAACCTGTGAAGCTGAGTGGTGGTGAGCAGCAACGCGTCGCTATTGCACGTGCAATTGCAGGCCAACCTGACATTCTGATCTTTGACGAGCCGACAGCCTCGCTCGATGGTGATACAGGGAAAAAAATCGTGGAATTCATTAAAACAAAAATCCTCACCCCCCAGCGATCAGTTATTATTGTAACCCATGACAGCCGCATCTATGAATATGCGGACTCAATCATGAAAATGGAAGATGGAAAAATAATAGGCTTTGAACAGAACACATTTCATGTCGCATGAGAAATAAACTATTAATCGTGTTTGCCATACTGGGAGTTCTACTTGCAATCGGCAGTGCTTATATTTCAGGGATCCCAGCAAAACCTCAGCCCCCGGCATTCAAACCCGCATCGAATCCTTATGCAAAGGGGATTTATGCTAATGGTATTGTAGAAACGGCCCAGACCAGTGGCGAAAATATCAACGTTTATCCTGAAGTTCCGGGAACAGTTGTTCAAATATTGGTTACTGAAGGCCAGCATGTATCGGCAGGAACTCCATTATTTATTCTGGACGACTCTGTGCAGCGCGCCACAACTGCATCGGCTAAAGCCCAGATAGATGTAGCAAAAGCAACCTATAAAAACCTGCAGGATCAATATAGCAAGCTTAAAGTCTCTTGGACGCTTGATTCCCGGTCAGTCAGTAAAGATGCTCTTGATACGGCCGAAAATGCATCCAGAGGAGCAAAGGCAAATCTGGAGCTTGCTCAAAAGCAGTTTGAGGCAGCAAAAGCACTTTTGAACAAATACGTCATCAAGGCACTCTCAGACGGTACCGTTCTTTCAATCCATACAGCTATGGGTAGCTTTATATCAAGCCAGGGTGTTTATGATACCTATTCAGGAGCATTTCGGCCTGTGATGGTGCTGGGCAATATGAAAGGCGATCTCGCCGTTAGGTGTTATGTCGATGAGATCCTCATTAACAGGCTTCCTGATCCGTCCGATATGCGGGCGAGAATGACTGTTCCAGGAATGGATATCAACA
>SZXZ01000136.1 GCA_005843835.1 Chlorobium sp. | reverse complement strand
ATTTTATTCAGTCGCTAATCAGACGTATGTTTGGACTGGCAGCGGCTGGCTCTATCTGACAGTCATTATGGATCTGTACAATCGTGAAATTATCGGGCACTCATTCAGCAGGCGAATGACAGCTGAAACAACGGTCAATCCAGCTCTGGATATGGCTGTGATGCACCGAAATCCACCTCGTGGAGTGGTCATTCATTCGGATCGAGGTATCCAGTATGCGAGTAAATCCTTCAGGAAGAAGTTGGCGAAACATGGCCTCATTCAAAGCATGAGCGGCAAAGGTAACTGTTATGATAACTCCGTTACTGAAAGCTTTTTCAAAACCCTGAAAACCGAATTGGTGTATACTGAACGTTATCGGACACGAGAAGAAGCCCGACACAGCCTGTTTGAATACATTGCAGTGTTTTACAACCGGAAACGGAAGCACTCAACTTTAGGGTATAAATCACCCGTTGAGTTTTTACGTTATAAACAACAACCCATAGCTATGGCTTCTTAGGGTATCCATTTTATTGTTGCAAGTTCAGCCATCCTATTGGGCGGTCTGGCTCTTAACACACTCTTTCACTGGTGGTGGGCTGACCCCGTGGCAGCCATTTTAATGGTTCCTCTTATCGTGAAAGAAGGGTTGGACGCCTTGCGAGGAGAATTCTGTGCAGATTGCCAACAGACAAAATGAATAACAAGCAAAATCAGCATATTACTCTATGATAATTGATACCACGAAGACGGGCTGCTAAGCAAGACTCCCGCCTTTCATCAAAACATTTTACCGACTACTCTTCACTCTCTTCTGCCTCTTTACTCTTTTCCATAGCTTCTTTTGCTGCATATTTTTTGTCGTACTCTTCACGAATAGCTTCGTATGTTTTTTGGGTGAGAGCAACAGCGGCAATGGCTTCGATATAGCTGCTGTAGAGGTTCATGGCACTGATGAGCATGTTGTCGATCAAGGCTATTGGGGGTTCGACATTTTCAACATCCACGATGTCTTTGTAGCAAATTCTGCCATCGTCCTTTACTGTGAGTCTGCCGCGATAGACAAAGCTATCGTTCATGAAGTTGAAAAGCAGTGCCGCATCAACCGATTTACCTTCTATGACACTGAATGGCGCATAGAGGGAGAGCATAAGGAAATCCCTCTCTTCATCACTGTCAATAAATAGCCTGAACGACTGGTTGGCGACCGAGAGCGTTGTACTATAAGAGCTTGTATTATCTGACTCTTCGCGTTCAGTCACTTCATCACCCCAGCCTTGGCTGGCTATGTATTCATCGATTAAATCTGCAAGACGCATGGTGTTTTACTCCTTGATTAGGTTGTTGGGGGTGTTATTGGGGATCTCTTTCTGTCGTACTCTTCACGGATTGCTTCATAGGTTTTGCGGGTAAGAGCTACCGCCGCTATTGATTCACCATTTTCACTGAACATGGCGATGCCGCAGTCGAGCATGCTGTAGATCATTGCATTTGCCGGTTCTATACCATCAAGATCAATGAAATGCTTGTAGCGTATCTGGCCGTCATCGTCAACACAGAGCCTGCCATTGTATTGGCAGTACTCGTTGAGGAAGTTGAACAGCATGATGGTATCGACAAACTTGCCTTCGAGCACCCGGTATGGCGGATAGAGAAAGAGCGAAAGCACATTGCGTGCAGCATGGCCGTCAACATAGGCGCGGAAAGACTGCCTGTTTATCTCTATCCTGCTGAACAAGGTGCATCGGTTCTCCTCATCATTGCAATCAGCCGGATATTCCCAACCGATATCTGCGCGGAATTGCTCAAGAAAATCGGCATGATGCATTAAGGTTTTTACTGTGCTTGCCATTATCTCGCTTGTTTTGGTTGCTTGAATTCTAAAAGATAGGGGGCTTAGACGGACAAAAGCCGTCTGAGGTAGTAAAATACGTGGAACTATTTTTTTTTAGCGGGGAGGATATTTTTTATGACGTCAGACAACCTTTGTCCCTCTGTCCGCTTTATACTGTATGGAAATAAAATCAAACATTATTCAACACAGGAAAATACATGACTCTTAAACTTGAGGATACCGACGTTCTGTGCGGACGTGCCATACAGTATTATGAGGGTGATGATGTAGCGAAGGATTTTGGTGAAGCCCTCAGGCTCTTTACACTTGCAGCTGAACGCGGCCACGCTATTGGGCAACTTTTTGTTGGTCTAATGCTTGCATACGGCAAAGGTATTGAGGTGAATCTGGCGATGGCTGTAAAATGGTTCCTGCTTGCGGCTGATCAGGGCGAAGCTCTTGCTCAGTGCGAACTTGGAGAGGTGTACAAATATGGCAGAGGGGCTCCGCAGGACTATGAGGATGCGGTAAAGTGGTACCGGCTTGCTGCTGCTCAGGGATTTGCCGATGCTCAGTGCAAACTTGGCGGCATGTATAAAAAAGGGAGAGGCGTCGCGCAGGATGACACGGAAGCGGTGAAATGGTACCGGATGGCGGCTGAACAGGATAACCCGGTTGCCCAGCGCTTTCTCGGATTGGCATATCAGCTTGGAAAAGGTGTCACTATTGATTTGACTGAGGCGTTGAAATGGTTTACGCAAGCTGCTGCATTGGATGACGCAGCTGCCATGTACTACATTGGCTTGCTCTATACGGAGGGAGAAGTTGTCAGGCAGGATATTGAAGAAGCAAGAGTATGGTTCCGCCTGGCGGCTGAGGAGGGCGAGGTAGATGCACAATACTCTCTTGGGGTGATGTATGAATGTGGTGATGGGGTTATGCAAGATTATGATGAAGCGTTGCAATGGTACCTGATGGCAGCTGAACAAGGCTACGGCGATGCCCAATTCAGGCTGGGAATGATGTACAAAGAGGGACTGGGCGTGGAAGAGGATGAGGCTGAAGCTGTTATGTATTTATGGCTGGCGGCCGACAAGGGGAATGAAAATGCGCAGGAGATGCTGGACTCGATGGAGATGTAGGGGATTTTGCTGTATTGCTAATTGCTAAGTATATTGATAAAATTAACGTGATAATAATACATTTTTCCCTCACCTTAACCCCCCCAAGCCACTGCATTGATGAACAGGACCCGTAGACAATCCTTTATTATTCAAATAATCAGTCGATTGTGCACAGATGAACCATTTTCTTCTAACTCCTGATTCCTTATCGGCTTTAAAGCTGAAGCATCTTGTGGCCGCCGAGGGCGGAAAAACTGATGGCAGCTTTTTTTCGGGATGGTCGAACTATGTTGCCCTGCCCACTTTCTCGAACGTTGATGAACGCAGATTCTTTGAAATTGAAGCCCACGACAACAGCTGGAAAATTATGCGGAATAATTCTGAAAAGTCTGTAAAAAAGTTTACACAGGTGAATGCATGACTAATCTGATACAGAATACTCAGCCCTTATCCAGCCTGCTGGATGCTTTACGTGAACTTATTCAGCAGGGACGACAGCAGGCCCTGCGCTCAGTGGACAGGGTGCAGGTGCAAACCTGCTGGGAGATTGGTCGACATATCGTGGAGTTTGAGCAGGGTGGTGAGGCTCGTGCAGCTTATGGAAAAAAGCTCTTGCCTCGATTGGCGGAATCGTTGACTCGTGAGTTTGGCAAGGGGTTTGATGCATCAAATCTGCGTTATATGCGTTTGTTTTATAAGGCTTTTCCAATGTGTGACGCATTGCGTCACGAATTGAGCTGGACGCATTATCGGACACTACTGCGAGTGGGCAATATGGAAGCCAGAATATGGTACATGAATGAGGCCGCTTTGCACAACTGGAACGTTCGCGCACTGGACCGGCAGATTGGCACACTCTACTTCGAGCGGTTACTGCTCAGCGGCGACAAAGCCAGCGTGGAGGCAGAAGCGGAGGCCAATATCGCGGCTCTTCCTCGCACCCCCCGCGAGTTCGTGAGGGATCCCGTGATGCTGGAATTTCTTGGTCTGCCTGGCACTGGCAAGCTGCTGGAGTCAAAGCTGGAGCAGGCACTTATGGATAAGCTACAGTCGTTTTTGCTGGAACTGGGCAAGGGCTTCGCTTTTGTTGCCCGTCAGCAACGCATCAGTACCGAGTCACAGGACTTTTATATTGATCTGGTTTTTTACAACTACCTGCTCAAATGCTTCGTTTTGATTGATTTGAAAACAGGCAAACTTGTGCATCAGGACATTGGGCAGATGGACATGTATGTGCGCATGTATGACGACCTCAAACGTGGTGAAGGCGACAACCCGACTGTCGGTATTTTGCTCTGTGAACACAAAGATCAATCCGTTGTTCGATACTCCGTGCTGCATGAGAGTGAGCAATTGTTTGCTACAAGGTATCGGTTGGTACTGCCTACTGAGGAAGAACTTCGTAAAGAGATTGAACGAGAACGTGATGCAATTGAAGCTGCACACTCTATGGAGGAAATGAATGACACTGTGCTGTAAACCCTGCATGTAATTATCATTAAAGTACTTAGCTCAGGGAATCCTTCAGATTCAAAACATATTACAGTGTTACGGAATGCTAAGGGTGGGCATAAGAGAATTTACCTGAACAGAATTGTTAATTTGAATGCATGACCAATACTACCCTAATGATCCATTTTCTCCTTACCCCTGATTCCTCATCGGCTTTGAAGCTCAAGCGGCTGGTGGCTGCCGAGGGCGGGCGAACTGATGTGATTGTCGGTTCGTGGCCGGAACTGCTGGTGCATGGCCGTAACAGCTACATTTTGCCGCTTGACAATGCTGACTGGCTGACACTGCTGGCTGAAGGGGTTGAGAAGCTGAAGGATGCGTTCTGGGGAAAGTCTTATGGGAATGTCAAGGAGGAAGAAAAAAACACAATCACTGGCATTATCGGGGAGCACCTTACGATGCTGCTTGAAGCTGCTGGCCCTGAGGGGAAACTTGACCAACTGGAACAGCTTGAAAGCGCTCCCCGGCTGAAGCGGCACGTAAGGGATCTTGCGCTTTTGCATGCGGCAATGCATTGCGCCCTGCCTCCTCAACTCTCTGCTATTCAGCAAATACTGCAGGCAACTCCTGAACGGACGATACGCTCAATGCGTTTTCTTAAAAATCCATTCCCATCCAACACCACCGGTGACCATATCAGCAATAAAGCTGCAGAAGGCGCTCACACTTGTTTGGTAAGGCCTTGCTGAAGTTTTTGTCGAAAGCCAAAACTTGCGCGATTAAAAGTTTAATTCAGCATCTAATAGCAAAAGCTCCTTAATTGTTGAATTATACATACAATTCATTCACCAACACATAGAAATAATTCGGCTTCCCTCCTAAAGCTCCATCTGATCAAGCATACTCTTTGTGGGGACGGTATTCTTATCGTATAGTTACGGATGGGAAGGGATGAGTTGGCGGTGGGTGGTGGTAAAGATGACGGTTTATGGACACGTCGTTGATCCCGCATATAGTCGGATGCTGATCCAAAAAACCGATCTTCCGCTAACAGATATACTCTGCCTGGACCGTATCCAGAAAAAGCTGCCGGTGCCAGTAGCAACCATCCGTCTTTTAAGAAGATGTGGACTGATTGAAGGAAGACAACCAAACATCCATGTTTCGGCTGATTTGGCGGATGCTTAATCCTTCTCGTAAAAGTTCTTTAACTTTGTTGTACATGGTTAGCATTTTTAACTGTGTCCTCATAG